>CAZTJJ010000167.1:0-3409 GCA_964614065.1 uncultured Thermotogae bacterium | reverse complement strand
TTCTAACATGGAAGCCAGATACTTAAGAGAAAAGATCTCTAATTCAGAGTTCAGGGTATATTCGCGCGATACAGTTAGAGAAGTCGAGATCTGCGCGGGAGTCAAAAACCCGATTGCGATAGGGGCCGGTATTGCCCGTGGCCTGGGAAAATACGGAGATAACACGCTGGCATCACTGGTTTCTCGTGGCACCAATGAGATTGCCGGTTTTCTCAATGCACTGGGCCTAAAGCAAGAACCGGCATTCGGACTGGCCGGCAATGGAGACCTCATCGCTACCTGCAACAGTAATTTTTCAAGGAACCAGAGATATGGTTTGGCGATAGGGAAAGGTGAGAGAGTTGAACCCGACACGATAGATGGGATGGTTGTAGAGGGTTATTACACCGTGGAGCAAATTAAACTGATCAAGCAGAGGCTGGACGTTGAAATGCCAATATGCGAGCAGGTCTATCAGGTGGTCCATAACAACAAGGACCCCGAACTGGCAACCAGAGAACTTATGAATAGGGCGTACAAAGAAGAAGACCTTTTTTGAAATTTCTTTTCTCGATCTCATTTTATTACCTCCTACAATTCGGAAAGCAGATTAAGCCGGGATTGTTCTGGAAAATACTACCCGGCCAGGGGTAGTTATCTCTTTTTCTGACAAAATAACGATCAACTACATACATTTAGCCAGTTGTTTTATTTGGGAAATGCTTTAAATTAACAATAGTAAAGGCAGCAAAAGTGCCGTGTCTTAATCCGTAACGGGATTTACCCGATGCACTGCCTTATTTCAGGTAACTGAATTTATAGGGGTAAGAGGACTTGAAGTGGGAAAATTCTCCACTCGATACTATCTTGAACGAAGGAGAAATAATATGAATTATTTGAACTTCAGTTTGATTTTTATGGCGATACACACGGCCTCTTATATCCTCGCAGGAGTGGTCGCTCTTAACATCAGCCAGGACCTTTACGAAGGAGACACCCGGTTAATGGATTTCTTAGTCGATCCCCAACTTGAGGGCCCAGGGAGCTTTATGCTGGTGAAAGTTCTCCCCGCCCAGGTGCTAAGGGGTTTACTAATGTCAGTTGTGCTGTATCCGATTGCAGGTTTTCTGGGGGATCTTTCTTTTTTCTTTAAGTTTTTGTTTTTTGCTGGCCTTCTTTACATTTACACGGACCTTTCATCCGCAGCTCCTTTCCCCAGCAATCTCGAAGGAATTGTGTACATGAAGGGCGAGTATGTAAGTAGCGGGGTTTTCTGGAAATTGCAGGTAGAAATGGTTATCTACAGCCTGTTGTTCGGTCTTTTTGCAAGCTGGTTACTGTTTTTATGATATTAGCGGGACGTCCCGGTTAGCCGGCAAAAAATGTCACTGTAAAAATTAAATAATTTAAAAGAGTCTAAGGCTTGAATCCTCAAAGGATATAGGTATAATAAAAGTGGATTAAATTACTCTGAATAAAATACCCATAAGGAAGTGATGATGATGTTAAACGAACTAAATAATGACCCAAGAAACTGCGAGAATAAATCATGTCGGAAAAACAGAGATTGGAGCACTGCACTCGAGATAATCGGCAGGATTGGTACAGGTTTTTAATTAACGTGGTTCAAGAAAATAAATAATATTTATACGTACCTGATAAGCTAAACAATAGAACACACCAAATGTTCGGGCTTTGAGCCTCACCGGAGGGAATAGGCTCAAGGCCCGAAATTATTACTGCTTATCAAGATCTTCTCCAGCGTCTTCATCCTCTTCCTCTATTTCGTCGTATTGCTCCTGTATTTTTCGCTTCTCTTTATTAAACTCCCTAACCCCTTCTCCTAAAGAGCGAGCAACTTCGGGTAGTTTTTTCCCGCCGAACAACACAAGGACGATAACGAGAATTATAATTAATTCAGTAGGACCTAGACCAAACATAGTTACGTAACACCTCTAATAATGATTATTACCGAACTTTCACCGAGATATTCTAACATAAATCGCCTGAGATTGATACATTAATATCATTTCTTCATTTTAGGCTTTGCTAATTTTTACTCCAAATACTGTTCTCCGGATAGTCATTCCTGTACAATCAACCTGGAATGACTATTACCCTCAAACGAACCAGGAGGTCTTATGAAAAACAACCCGGAAGATGTCCGTGAACTGCATGATAATTCCCCGATATTCGATGCCCACAATGACGTCGTGTTAAAAATTATCGACGACGGTCCATTTGTCACGGATACCCGGGGGGAATACGACCGGTTTAACAATAAAATGGATTTCCTTCAGTCGGGCGTTACACTAGAGGATGGGGCTGATATTTCTCAAATTGACCTATCAAAAGCCCGCGAAGGGAGCGTAGACTGTCTAGTCTTTGCCTGCTGGGTATCGGATAAATATAGCCACCAGCTATCGAGGGCACTGCAGTATATTGAAGTTTTGCATGAAGAAATTGAGAAAACGGATGGCTTCCAGATCGTTACTGATTGGAGCGGGTTAGGCAGTCTGTTAGAAACACCGACTATTGCCGCCATTATATCGGTGGAGGGCGGAGCCGTTCTCGAGGGTAGGACTACCAATCTTAGGATTTTGAACAGGCTGGGGGTCAAGTCAATGACCTTTACTCACTACGACCGAAACGCCCTTGGAGACGGGTCGGGCAGTGACAGCGGGTCAAGATTGACAGCTTTTGGACACGAAGTAATCGAAGAGATGAATCGACTGGGCATGGTCGTGGATATCGCCCACTTAAACCAGGAAGGCTTTTTCGACGCTCTCAAAATCAGCAAGGACCCTGTCATTGTATCTCACGCTAACGTTCGCGGGCTTGTAAATCACCACCGCAATCTTACAGACGCACAACTAAAAAAGCTGGCGGGTAAGGGTGGCGTAATTGGTCTTAGCTTCTACCCTGCTTTTGTAAAAGAGGATGGGGCGAACGATTCAGTTGCCGTAACAATTGAGAATCTTCTCGATCACGTTGATTACCTCAGTAAACTTATAGGTATCGATCATATAGGGCTTGGGTCCGATTTTGATGGTGGCGGAGGTTTTCCCGGTCTGGAAGATGCGAGTAAATATCCTGCGATAACAGCGGGGTTGAAGCGGCGTGGCTATACAGATACAGAAGTGGAAAAGGTACTCGGCCGTAATCTCTTGAGAGTTTTTAAAGACGTACTGCCCTGAAGCATCAATTATTATTCATGGGCTAACGGTCGTTGTCATGAGCTCCGAGCACTTTGACAGGTTCGTTTAGCACGTCCTGAACGTACAGAGTCTGGACCAGTACTACTGTAACTATACAGAGCGGAGAAGCGAACAGCACTCCCATAAACCCAAACAAAACCCCTATGAGGAGCTGAGCCGATAAGAGGACAGCTGGCGGAAGGAATATTGCCCGCTTCTGTATGAGCGGAGTA
>CAZTJJ010000166.1:0-3527 GCA_964614065.1 uncultured Thermotogae bacterium | reverse complement strand
ACTGAGGTAAGCAACTCGCCCGGCGAAAGCTGTGAAGGCGGGCAACCTGAATATTAAGCCCTGTTTTCCTGTCAAGACAAAAAAAACAACGACCTAATCCGAGCGATTCTTACGAGAAATTTATACAATTTAGGTTATTCTAACATTAACCGTTACAATTAGGAACTGGAAGGCACTATCCAGAACTTACCTGGTGCCTGATTCAACCGGGAAGACCAATTATAGACTGAATCGTTCGTGCCAGGGAAGTTCTGGATAGTGCCGGAACGGGTAAAGTACCGAACAAGTAACTTAAAATTTGTGAAAAGTTAGTGACTCCGCCCCCAAGGGAGGTGATTAAGCAAAAACCAATAACAACTGACAACCACGGACTCAGAGCACGAAAACCAGGGAACTTCCTCTGAACGAGTCCCGGAAATTCTCGACTGATTCCACAAACCATCTGTTAAGGAATAAAACCCCGCGAGCAGGTTCTAATTTTCCCTAATTTCTTTTAGAATTAGAGCGGTTTACAGCCAGCATATTTAACAAAGGCAAGGTGATAAAATGGAAGAACGCATTACTGAAGCAATTCGCTGGGTCGGTGTAAACGACAGAAGGAACGAACTCTTCGAAAGCTACTGGCCGATACCGGACGGAATCAGCTATAATTCGTATCTGATTTCGGACGGTGTTAACGTGCTAATTGACGGCGTAAAGGGCGGTTTCACTGAAAAGTACTTAAATAAGATAAGTGAGACCACGGATCCCGAAGATATTAATTATCTCGTTATCAACCACATGGAACCGGACCACACGGGAGCTTTTCCCGCCCTGAGGCGAATAAACCCCGATATTACTTTTATAGGAACCGAAAAAGCCAGGGAGTTACTCGAAAGTTTTTACGGAATTACGGAGGGCGTAAAAGTAGTTGAAAGCAACGATTCTCTGGATCTTGGCTCCCAAACGCTGGAATTCGTGGAAACTCCGTTCGTCCACTGGCCCGAAACGATGATGACTTACCACGAGGAAAAAGGAATCCTTTTTTCCGGCGACGGTTTTGGGACTTACGGTGCGCTGGACGGCGGTATCTTCGACGATCAGCTAAACGCCAAGAGGTACCGAGACGAGGCAATTCGTTATTTATCCAATATCGTCGGAGCTTACAGCGCGACTTTACAGGCGGCAATGGCCAAACTTCAGGATCTTGACATCGAGGTAATCGCTCCGACTCACGGTCCTGTCTGGAGAGAGAACCCGGAAGATATCCAGGAGCTATACGATAGGTTTAGCAGCGGAGAAGCGGATACCGGGGTCACGATTATCTACGGTTCAATGTACGGATTTACCGAAAAGGTCATGGAACAGGTAGCCAGGGGCGTGATCAGCACCGGACTGGAAGACCTGGAAGTACTAGACGCCGCGAAAGTCCATCCGAGTTATCTTATTTCCTCAGCCTGGCGTAAAAAGGGATTGATAATCGGATCACCAACGTACGAATCCAGGGCATTTCCTCCGGTGAGCACTTTCCTCGACCTTGCCGGCAAAAAAAAGCTAAAAGACAGAGTGGCCGGAATATTTGGCTCCTACGGCTGGGGCGGCGGCTCGGCGAGAGAGATTGAAGAGACCTGCGAAAAGCTCAGCTGGGAAATCGCCTCACCCACTGTAGAATTCAACGGAGATCCCGGGAAGGATCAGCTGGAATCAGGGTTTGAGCTGGGCAGAAGTGTGGCGGAGGAAGTCCTCGGTTAAGCAAATTATCGTTAATTCTCTACGGTGAAATAGAAGACGGGAAGAGCCCCCCTTCCCGTCAATGTTTTCACTCCTGCAGTTCATCTATTTTTGCCGCCATAATGAAATCGTTCTCGTGTAATCCATCTATGGCATGTGTGTATAGCTGCAGATCCACCACGTTGTAGGATATTTCGATATCGGGATGATGGCCTTCAGCTTCTGCGAGTTCGCCGACTTCGTTAACAAAATTCATTGATTCGCTAAAGTCCTTGAACTTGAACTTCTTCTGGATTTTTGGAGGAGGGCCTTCAATCAGACCCCATCCTTTTACTTCCGAAAGTAATTCCTCCACTTCATCGCTTTCCAGCGGGGGTACTCCCCCCTGACAGGGCACACAATTCTTACCGGTCAGTTCTTCTGACATATATTTACCTCCCTCTGGTTACTCTATTTCAGGAATTACGGTTACTAAATATTTATCCCAAAACTATTCTAAATTAAAAACCTTTCTTATCTACAACCGTAAGCTCCGGAGATAAGTATTTCCATGTTTGATCCGAAGGTCTAACTCACCGTCCTTCCTAATAACCTTAACGGACGGCGGGACCACCAGGACAAGACAGAATCAAGCAAGAGCACGATCGAGGTCGGTAATTATGTCTTCCGGGTTCTCTAGCCCTACACTAAACCGTAACATATCATCGGTCATCCCCGCAGCTTCTTTTTCATCCTGACTTAACTGCTGGTGCGTGGTGCTGGAGGGATGAATTATAAGCGATTTCGCGTCTCCCACATTAGCCAGAAAAGATATCAACTCCACGGATTCAATGAGTTCCACTCCTGCTTCGTATCCCCCTTCCACCCCAAACGTCAGCACGCCACCGTAACCTTTTTCCAGGTACCTGGAAGCGAGATCATGTGTCGGGTGATTTTCAAGACCGGGGTAATTTACCCAGCTGACTTTTTCGTGTTCCTGGAGGAAAGTAGCCAGTTTCATCGCGTTTTCACAGTGTTTTTCCATGCGGAGAGATAGAGTTTCAAGTCCCTGCAGGTTTAAGAACGTATCAAAGGGGCTCTGAGCCGAGCCTAAATCCCTTAAGCCACGGGCTCTCAAGTTTATTATGAATGCCTCGTCGCCAAACCTTTCCCTAAAATTGACTCCATGATAACTGGGGTCGGGTGCGGTTAGTTGGGGAAAGTCGCCTTCTTCCCAGGGGAAATCACCGGAATCTACTACCGCGCCGCCAATAGCGGTACCACCACCGTTGAGCCACTTAGTAGTCGAGTGCCAGACTACGTCGGCACCATGTTCGAAGGGTCGACAGAGGTAAGGTGTAGCAAATGTATTGTCAACTACGAGAGGTATGTCGGCCTGGTGGGCAACATCGGCAATTTTTTCTAGATCCGGCACCTCCAGGGCGGGATTGCCGATGGTTTCCAGGTGAAGAAAACGCGTATCCTCGTCTATCAGGGCTGAAAAACTTTCCGGGGTATCTTCAGCCGAAAACTTTGCCTTCATTCCGTACTTTTCCAGGCTATGCGTAAAGTAAGTGAAACTACCGCCGTAGAGGTTGGAAGACGAAACCAGGTTGTCCCCGCTCTCCATGAGCGTAAAGACTATCAGGTTTAAAGCGCTCATACCCGAACTGGTTACGACAGACCCAACGCCACCTTCGAGCGCGGAAAGCCTTTCCTCGAACACGGCATTGGTCGGATTGGATATGCGAGAATAAATATCCCCCTCTTCTTCAAGGGCAAAAAGCTTCTGGGCCTGGTCCACATCCTCGAACAGATAAGAAGCAGTCTGATTTATA
>CAZTJJ010000165.1:0-3579 GCA_964614065.1 uncultured Thermotogae bacterium | reverse complement strand
TTCGAACAGGTTTGTGTTGGGACCCAACCTGCAGGAAGCCCCAGGAACGCTCAAGCTCAGTCCGGAGTACCTTGCGGAAGAAATATCTGTACCCCGAGGCAAAAACGTGTTTAAAACGCCTTCGACGTACGAATTCATGCACGGAGGGGCCTCCCCGCAAGAAGTGATCGTTCCGAAGATGAAGATCAGCAAGTCCGGAGCGGGCCAGGGGAAGAAACCAGCCGCCGTAATCGACGAAGGGGAGCCAAAAAAGGTCAAAAACAGGGTATTCGATATCTCCTTAGATTTGGACATAGAGAAGAAATCGTTGTTTGAAGAGAAGAGAAAAGTTAAATTGCAGATAGCGAGGGAAGGTAAAGAGTTGTTCGCCAGCAGCGTGATCGAACTGAGCTCCGGAGCCAAGTCCGGGATGAAAGTGGAAGTAAACTTGCCCGAGGGCGCGGAAGAGGGCAAATATATGGCTTATCTGCTTGACGGGGAGACCGAAGAAAAGCTGGATGAGTGTGAGCTGGATTATAAACCTTTGAGGGGAGATATAGGGTTGTGATCTAATAATAATTATGTAGCGGAAGCCAAGATGTAGCGGAGGTCTTTAGACCTCCATAAAGATAAACATGGAACCTTAAGGTTTCCGCTAAACAAAAGAAAACGTGGAAGTCTAAAGACTTCCTCTACAAAAGAGTATAATTATTGTGTTTCGGGAGAAATGGTAAAGGTTTTATTTGTTTCTAGTTTGAGAATAACTGATTTGACGAAATTCGGAGGAGTATATGCCACTCGATCAACTTGACGAAAAGTTAATTGGTGCCTTCAAGGGTTATACCGTAAAGAAGGATTTAGTTAGAAAGCTAAAATCCGGTTACAACGTGCCCAACTACGTTTTGGAATACTTAGTCGCCTCCAAGTGTAGCTCTTCTGACTTGGACGAGATTAAGGCAGGTATGGAAGAGGTAAAAGAAGTATTGTCTTCTCACTTCGTCCAACAAGATGAGAGCGAGAAGATCCGAGCAAAAGTCCGTGAGTCCCAAGGTTTCCGCGTTATAGATAAAATATCGGCAAAGTTAGACGAAAAGAAGGATAGGTACTTTGCCCAACTCTTTAATTCAGGCATCACGAAGGCCAATATAGATTCGGAAACGGTGATGGAACACGAAAAGATGCTCACGGGAGGTATTTGGGCGATAATCAAGGTGGGCTATAATCCTGACATTATAATAGGGTCAACAAGTTATCCTTTCGTTATCGAAGATATTAACCCGATTCAGCTTTCCCGATTCGGAATCGCCGACGTACAGGAAAACAGGAAAGAGTTCACGAGGGACGGGTGGATTGACGTTTTGGTAAGAAGTATCGGCCTGGAGCCGAAGCAGGAGGATCTGGACCAGCGCCAGAAGATGCTTCATCTATCCCGTCTTATACCCTTAGTGGAAGATAACTTCAATTTAATTGAACTGGGACCCCGCAGTACTGGCAAGAGCTACGTATTCCGAGAACTTTCGCCCTATTCCATCCTGATTTCCGGCGGAAAGACCACGGTCGCGAAACTCTTTGTTAATCTAAATACCGGTCAAGTTGGTCTAGTCGGTATGTGGGATACGGTGGCATTTGACGAAGTAGCGGGGATGAAGTTCAAGGACGCAGACGTAATCCAGATTCTGAAGGACTACATGGAATCAGGGAGTTTTTCGAGGGGGAGCGAAGAGATTACTGCCGACGGGTCGATCGTTATGAATGGCAATATAAATACGGATATAGAGACATTACGGAAGACCTCGCATCTTTTTGAACCCATGCCCGAGGACATGATAGATACGGCTCTTATAGACCGATTGCATCTATATCTGCCTGGTTGGGAAGTCAAAAAATTGAGCCCCGAGCACTTTACAGATCACTTTGGTCTCTCCATCGACTATTTTTCTCAGCTTTTGAGACAATTCAGGGATTACAGCTATGCGGATAGCTTGGATGAGTATTTCAGCCTAGGAAGTCATCTCAATCAAAGAGATTCTCGTGCCGTTAGAAAGACAATTTCCGGTTTGGTTAAATTGATTCACCCGGACGGGGATTATACAAAAGACGAACTATTGGAATATATGGAATTTGCCATGGAAGGAAGACGGAGAATAAAAGAGCAGCTCAAGCGTTTAGGTGGAATCGAATTTTTCGATACCAACTTTTCTTACATAGATAAAGAAAGCCAGGAAGAACATTACGTATCAGTGCCGGAAGAGGGAGGATCGGAACTTATTTCGCCCGATCCATTGCCGCCGGGAACTGTTTATACCGTCGGTGAAAAAGAGGAAGGGCAGGCTTTGATCAGAATAGAGTGCAAAGCCATGTCCGGTAATGGCAAACTAAAGATAACTGGAACTAACAAAACAGATATCAAAAACGAAGTAAAGACTGCTCGGAATTACATCAAGGCGAACAGCAAAAGAATGCTACCCGAAAACAAGTCCTTCGACGGTATTGATTTACACATACAGCTTTCGCCGCTATTAGGTGGGGAGCTAGGTGGCTCCTTCGGTATTGCTGCGCTAGTAAGTATTTTATCTGCTATGTTCGATCAATCGCTAATAGAGGGGCTAGCCGTGCTTGGAGACCTGTCTATCGGTGGGGTAGTCGGTAAGGTTCAAAACTTGGCCGACAAAGTGCAGCTACTGTCCGAAAACGGAGCCAAATCAGTCTTTCTTCCCCTGGAGAATTCGAAGGATATTCCGAATATACCCCAGGGTCTGTTAAGCGATACAGATCCCAAATTCTACGACGAACCGCAGAAGGCTTTTACGAAGGCGTTGTTGAATGGGTAAAGTTAACTCTTAAATATTGGAAATTAAAATTAATTTGGTGATTCAATAGGATATGCCACTTAAGCCAACTTTTGCATTTATGGACGAGTCCGGAACCTTGCATCCGAATAACCCCAATAGATATTTTGCGCTTGGTTCAATCATAGATAGCTACCCAGATGACTTAATACAGGATCTTCATCTACTGTTACAACACTTGGAAAGCAAGTTGGGAAGAAAAAATGACCCAAAACTTGAGTTTAGATTCTCATCAGTAACCAAAACTTCTCTACCAGTGTACAAAAAATTGATAGATTTGCTCGAAGACCATCACAGTTGGAGGTTTTGCTCCCTAATCGTTGATACCAATGATAATCAGTATCGCCAACCCACAGATGCTCAAGAAATTTGGGAAGAATATCTAAAATTTACTAGACTTTTGTTGAAAAACAATCTTTCCTATCAGGAAAGGACCGTTTTATTAGCAGATTACTATAGGCAACCATCAGGAAAAGTTCACAAACTTGCAACTCTACCCAGAGTGACACCAAATTTGGTTGATACATTGAAAGTCGAAAGTCAGGGTATCTTACCGGTCCAAATCACCGATGTTCTCCTGGGTGCTGTTCTATATGAAGGCAGGGACGAGGTGAAAAAAGAAATATCTCGTAAAGTTAAGAGGCTGAAAAGTTCTATATCCAACAGTAGATTTGATGAATGGGAAATAGATTGGAGAAAATAAAAAAATGCAGGGAGATGGGGTATGAACCCAGTTCATGCCCATCTACTT
>CAZTJJ010000164.1:0-3604 GCA_964614065.1 uncultured Thermotogae bacterium | reverse complement strand
ATTTCCAGGGTAACCCGGCGAAAGACCTGTCACCTACTGTCTCCTTGGTTGCACTTGACGAAAACGGAAACATGGAGAATCTGGAGAAGGTGACTACTGCCAGTTACAGTGATGAAAAGACCGCCTACGTTGCAGTGTTTTCCACCTGCGAGCTACCACCCGGATACTATCAGGTACAAATCGACCTGCCCGATGGTAGCTGGTTGAGGCAGGTGATTAAAGTAGTAGGGGAGCAAACTGAGAAAGTGGAGGGATAGTTAGCATACGGTAAGGTAAGTAAAAAGTTTTGGCGAACGAGATATATTTATCGCCGCTATTGTTGAAAAAAACGAGTGTTCTTTTACCTTTTTCCAGAAGGAATTTATGGAGGTATAATTTATGAAGCCAAATTTGATCTCTTCGATTTCTGATGTAAGAAAACCCAGGCGAAAAGACAAAGCGGGTCTCATCTCCAATGTGTCTAACTTTGTTGCTGTCTCATTCGGCTCTTCTTTGCGGATCAGTGTAATAATCCTGGTAAGTTTGTTGTTCTTTGCTTTAGTTCTGTTTGGCGGTACTGTTTCTGCCCAGGACGAAAAGGTAGTGGCGGCTGTAAATGGTGATGAAATCACCGCTCAACAATTTGCCAGGCGTGCCAATGTCTACGGTATACTTCAGCAGGTAAGTTCAATACCGGAATACTACCAATTTTTGCTGTCCACCGAGACGGGAAGAAATTCTTTAGCCCAATATCAACAATTCATCCTGGAACGAATGATAGAGGAAAAGCTTCAGCTACAGAAGGCAAAAGACAAAGGTTTCGAGGCTACTGATAAGGAAATCGACGACACCATTCAACGGATAATTGAAGCAAGAGACGACGTGGATAACTTAGATCAGTTAGAAAGTACGTTGAAAGACCAAGATAGTTCCCTGGAAGAACTAAGAGAACAACTCAGAAAGGAGATCATTCGCTCTAAGTTAAAGCAGGAAGTGGTGGGTACTATTGAAATAACCATGGGAGAGATAAAAGAGTTTTACGAAAACAATCCCGATTACTTTCGGGACAAGGAAGGCAAGGTCAAGCCTTTCGACCAGATCAAAAGTAACATCGCTGAGATTGTCCAGCAGAACAAAGCAAATAAGGCATGGAGCGACTGGATGCAGGAGGTCAAAAAGAACGCGGATATCGAGAGAAAGCTTTCTCAGGTGGAAGAATAGTTGCAGTTAGAGATCGGCGATGTTTTCGAAACTCTGTGTACACGGGGGTTAAGTCACACAGCATACGATAACCGGGGGTTTCGAGCCTTGGTGTGGACTAGGTGGAACTTCGATAACAAACGATAGTTAGGGGTTTCGAACCCTGCTGTTGGCCAAGTGTAGCGCTAGCAGGGAGGGTCACCGCGCCCGCGTAAGTGCAATCTACCGAAGAACATATGTGAACACTTTTACCTCTCACAACAGCGGCCCTGGAAAGGACCGCCGATCGATAGTCAATAGTAAGTATCGCCCGGGCAGAGGCACCCGGGCTACACACTTTTTATCCGATAGCCGGGGGTTTCTACCCCCGGGGTTGTGCAAGTTCGAAGTTATTCATTTCTCCCCCGGGGGGAGAAAGAAAGCTTGAGGAGGAGCATGAACGTCAAAATACGACAATACAGTTGTTTGATCTGTTTGTTGATTTTTGGACTAGTATTTGCTGGGATGGTCGTCTCGGCAGCAACTATAAAAGTTCCCGAGGATTATTCTACAATTCAAGCGGCTGTCGATAATGCGAATGCCGGAGACGTAATTGAGGTAGCGGCGTACACTTATCCCGAAAACCATATTACAGTTAACAAATCACTTAGTTTCGTGGGGGAAGACAAAGCAAATACAATACTCGACGTTGAAGGGAACCAGTATGGTTTCTATTCAACTACTGACTCAGTTACCATCTCAGGATTCAAGGTAATCAACTTCACGAGCCACGCGGTTAACTTTCAAGACGGTTCAAGCAGTACGATCTCAAACAATGTATTCGATCCTGGAGGGTCGGCTATTTCTGCAGTTCAGGCCTTTAGTTCTGTATCTGGTGTTGAAGTCGGTAACAACGAGATGTATGGAGTAGGTGTAGCTGCCTATATGGGGTCATGCGACAACTGGACCACTAGTCATAATTTGATAGACATAGAGAAAAATCCACACATGGGAATAGTCGGAGGCGGCTCTAACTACGTTATCGAATACAACGATATCATTAATAGTGGAAGTCGGTCCGATGAGGGCAATCATCAGGCAATTGACACTTACCAGTTTGGGAACCCTTCAGACTGGAAAATACAGTATAACAACATTTACGGTAACGAAGACGGCATCCAAATCGAAGGGACTGGCCACGAAGTACACTACAACAGCATCCACGACAATACTTTTATTGGACTGACCTGTGATTCCCAAATTGACGCAACCCTCAACTGGTGGGGCTCATCCGACGGTCCCTGGTACGACGAGGATAGAGATGGTGTACCGGAATACGATGGTGGGGGAGATAAGATATACGGAACTACATATTTCTCTCCCTGGCTGGGAATCGAACCTGACACTGATCCAAATACAGTCGGGGTGCAGCTTAAATCACCTATGACCTTTGTAGTAGATGATATTGGTCCGCCACCTGATGTTGGTTATGTAAACACGGCAATCAGCGCATCCAATGATCAAATCAACTTTCCGGGCTCTGACACAATACAAGTTAAGGAAGGTACTTATAATCCGTCTCAACCAATAACTGATAGTACAACACTTATTAGCGAGAGCGGTCCCGTCTCGGACTTCATCCTGAACGCTGAGCTATCCATTGAATCTCCTGGTGTAATTCTCGGTAGTCCGGGACACGGTTTTACCGTAAAAGACGACATTGTCATTGAAGCAGGAGTGACTGGCTACGGTAAGGTGGCTACGGTAAGAAGAAACAACCTCGAAGGAACTCTGAACCACTCAGGAAATGGTACCGTGGATGCACTTTTCAACTACTGGAACGGAACCCGACCCGAAACGAAAACTATTGGAAACAGTTCAGAAGTAATCTTTTCGCCCTGGCTGGGTGAATTACCAGGAACTTCGCCAATGACTTATGTAGTTGACGATGTGGGTAATAAACCTGCGGGAGGTTACCTCAATACAGCACTTGCTACAGCAACCGAAAAGGACACAATTGAAGTATTAACCGACGAGGGCCAGGACGATTACGAGGATGTAACTGGGATGATGATTACGGAAGACATAACCGTTCCCGCAGAAGAGAGCGGCTCAGGACTCACACTAAACCACAACGTAATCACCGGGCTCCTTACCCACAACGGTAGCGGTACTGTAGATGCCTCGGTAAACTACTGGGGAGATAATGAACCGGAGGACAACCTGGCTGGAGACAAATCAAGCATCATCTATTCGCCATGGTTAAGGACACCCCCGGGTTATTCACCAACGGTTTACATGGTCGACGATGTAGGTGCAAAACCCGGCGGAAGTCTTCAGAGAGCAATAAGCGATGCCAACAAGGATACAGATACAGATACCGTGTTGGTGAATAAAGGAGTCTATACTACCTCCAACGATAAACCGGTAACAGAAAGCCTACACG
>CAZTJJ010000163.1:0-3639 GCA_964614065.1 uncultured Thermotogae bacterium | reverse complement strand
CAGTAATTTTTCATTCATCAATTTATTACTCATCATCATCTCCCTTTCTTATCAATTGAACCTGGACAAAGAAATATATACTACATAATACAGTAAAACTCAGTTTTAGGCAAAAACAATTTGAACCTCCAGGCCTTTTGACTCATTTGGCGAAATATCCCCGGAAGCTTTCTAATTCATCAGAAATTATGAGGATTCGGTAAGCTTCCGGTTGTTTTTCCAGCTTTTCGCCGAGCCGGGAAAGTGACAGGTAACCTTCCTTGTACTGTCTTATCATCAGATATTCCCACCCGTAATCGAGCAGTTCTCGGACTGTCTCTGACTTACTTCCCCCTTCTTTTTGGGATAGTTTCTCTATCCGTTTAAGGTCCTTCTCTCCAGCCGAAAACTTGTCGTCTTCATTTCTGTCACCTCCGAGCTTCTTTTTCGCATACTCCATAATCGAGCTACGATAACGGCCGTATCTTCCCAGCTGATTCAGTTTTTCCTCGGCAAGCTCTGCTCTAGTTCACCTCTTTCGTAAGCCCTGATCAAGAAATCGATCGCCGTAGTAAAATCAACTCCGAATTCCTTAGGAGCCTTGACCTGTTGGACCCGGGCGGGGATAATATTGTTTTTTAGCCAGCTTCTTAATATTCCCAGTTCATGCGCAAATTAGGTGCTGGAGGCCGTCAAAGCTTAGGTTAAAGGATAGTACCGTTTATTGGAGTTGAGCTTTACTGACAGGTTGCTAAAACAAAATTCACCAACATGTCAATATTCACCTCCTGGTTCCGTTCACAACTGAGGACAAGGCCCTATCTTTTATATCTTCTGTCGTGTTGCATAAAAAAATGTTAGATCATATAATGGTACATACCACAAGGAGGTTAAATTTCAATTTTGGTCCTGATGCAAATCTACAACGTAAAACTTACAGGACCGTTTAGTTTCAGTTAAGTTTAATATTTAAAAGGAGGTCGAAAGATGAAATCCAGCACTATCTTTTCAAGCAAAACTTTTGTCATAGCACTGTTGATAAGTTTGTTTGCATTCGTCATTGGTGGAGCAGCCGAGAAGACTACCCTCGAGGTAGCTGCATTTACCGGTGGTTATAACGAGTTGGCCCAGGTTAAAAAAGTAGCAGCCGAGTACGAAAAGTTGCACGAAGATGTTGAGGTCGATGTCTGGGGAGGACCCCGGGTATGGGAAAAAGTAAGACCAAGGTTTATTGCGGGCAACCCGCCCGATCTAGTTGCTCCGAGTTGGGGATTTGATTTCTGGTCGGCAATTCATGAGGGTGAAGTAATGCCGTTAGATGAGGCGCTGGAGTCCAAGGCTTATGACCAAGACAAGGCGTGGAAAGATACGTTTGTCAAAGGGGCGCTTGCTCCGTTTGAATACGACGGTCATACCTGGATCATGCCATTATTTCTTAACATTGAGGGTTGGTGGTACGATAAAGCGGTATTTGAGGATCACGGTTGGGAGGTCCCCGGTACGTGGCAGGAAACGTTGGAAGTGTCCGCCAAGATAAAAGAGGCCGGCGTAGCACCGTTTGCCAACCAGGGAATATACCCATTTTACGGTCTGTGGTCCCACTTCATTCCTTACGCAGTTAGAATCGGTGGCGTAGATGCTCTAGTAGATGCAATCAATCTTGAGCCCGGGGCCTGGACGTCGGAGCCGTTTTTGGAAGCAGCGAAGTCCGTCGAAACGCTCGTTGAGAACGACTACTTCCAGAAGGGACACCTCGGTATGAATCACACGGAATCCCAAATGGAGATTTTGCTGGGGAGAGCAGCGATGATCGGTTGTGGCACCTGGCTGCCTAGTGAAATGAAGAATTCCACCCCAGACAGCGTGGAGCTCAGATACACAAATATCCCAACCTTTGAAGGCGGAGAAGGAAGTCCGACCACAATCCAGATCGATGGCGACCTCTCGACAGCATTCATCGTGCCGAGCCAGGGGGATCATCCCGACCTCGCAGCCGACTTTCTCAAGTTCATGACGTCAAAGGAAATGGTCAAGCTGGTAACTCAGGAGACCAATGGATACCTTTCCGTCAAAAGCGCTTCGCAGTGGATAACCGCTGATTCCGTACTTAGCGCTGTAGATGACATGGCAGAAGCAGATGTAAAGTACAACGTTAGAGATACCGTCAAGTCATGGTACCCGACCCTCTGGGAGACAATGCAAAACGGGTTGACGAAGCTGTTGTCCGCGAAACTTTCAGCCGAAGAGTACGTTAACCAGATCGAAGAGAAAGCTGAAGAGGTTCGCAATGACGACGAAATAGTAAAACATCATTACGAGATCGGCTGATTGATCTGAAACTGATTCAGTAAATGTAGTTCAACTACACAATGACTTTCTAGGCCGAAAGCCCGGTTTTTTACGGGCTTTCGGTACTAGTTTTGCTGTTAGTTAAGTCCTATTTTCCGAGTATTTCTGTGCGTAGAACAAAAATTCTATCAAACAGTAACGTGTTAACAATACAAAATATCAAGGTGAATTAATCGCATGAAAACATCCAGAAAGTGGACGGCCGTAGGACTTTTCCTGGGACCCCCTCTGATACTTTATGCCATGTTTGTTATCTACCCCGCGTTCAACACTTTCAGGTATAGTTTTTTTAAATGGAAGGGAATTGGGGATAAGGTATTTATTGGTCTTGAAAACTTTAACAGGCTTGTTTCGGATCAAGCTTTCTGGCGGGCACTGGCAAACAACGTTGAGGTCTTAGCGATAACGATTATTTTATCGACGGGCTTTGCGCTTTTCTTTGCAACTTTGCTGGCAAAAAAAATTCGTGGTTCCAATTTTTATCGGTCTACATGGCTCTTTCCTAATATGCTTGGGGATGTAGTAATCGCCACCCTGTGGCTGTTTATTTACCACCCCACCATAGGGATGCTAAATGGGTTATTGAAGGTTATCGGGCTCGACCAGTTCGTAACAGCCTGGCTGGGCAATTCTACGACCGCCTTAATAGCAGTTACGGTTCCCCTGGTCTGGAAGTTCATGGGTTTTTATATCTTATTATTTCTTGGAGGCATTCAAAGCATACCAACTGCACTATACGACGCTGCCAGGGTTGATGGAGCAAGCGAATTGCAAAAATTTCGTCATGTGACTTTACCTCTATTAAAGCAAACTATTGCAGTGGCTTTAGTGTTCATGATTTATAACAGTTTTAACGTAATTTTTGCCTTCGTAAATATAATGACTGACGGCGGCCCGGCAGGGGCAACTGAGGTCATTCCGACCTATTTATACAAACAGGCCTTCGAATTCAGGCATTTTGGCTACAGTTCGGCTATTGGGTTGTCAATGGTTATTTTGATGTTCATACTCGCCAGCGTTGTAATTCAAACTCTTATGCGCGAGACTACTCGCTCAAGTGGAGCGTAAATTATGGATAAACTACGGAAGTATTCGATATATATAGCCGGGGCTCTTTGTATGCTTTACTCAATTTTGATAATAGTCCCGATAGGCTGGATGGGACTATCTTCGACCAAACAGAGCCTTGAAATTTTCAAGGGGCCTTGGATTCTCCCGGAACAGGTACAGTGGCAGAATTATTCCAACGCATGGATCGATGTGGGAATAGGTAATAATTTTATTAATAGCGTCATCATCACGGTTATTTCC
>CAZTJJ010000162.1:0-3675 GCA_964614065.1 uncultured Thermotogae bacterium | reverse complement strand
TCGTATTTGACGCCCGCAAGGCATTTGAACCTGGTGTTGTTGAACAAGCTATTGGTTATTTCGATGCCAAGGATTTTGATATGCTGGAACAGATATTAAACAACATGGAGGCTTCTCTTCAAGCGAATGACTATATGAATGGCTATGAAGCAAACACGAGGTTTCATCTTCATATTGCAAACACGGTAGAGAATATTATCGTAAGAGATACAATGACAAGCTTGTGGAAAAGAACTCACAATGAACTATTAAGAGAAATGGTTATTAGCTATTGGAAAGAAAGTAAAGACAGGGCCATGGAAGTTCACCGAGGTATCTTTGATGCCATAGTACAGGAGAACGTTACTTTAGTAAAAGAATTAACCCGGAAACACTACGATGAACCAAAAAAATATTTTTTGCGATATCTCGAGAAAAATAAATATCAATCATCAGCAACAGACTGAAGGACGCGCCTTTCGAGTGTTAACAATTTCAAAATACAAACACACCATGGAGGTGATAAGGCAATCTTTTTCATTAACTTCGCCGTAGGAAAGTTTGCATTACTGAATCACTAGCACCAAATTTTGGGAGGCAAAAATGTTTTCAAAAAAAATCTTACTTTTAATAACATTAGTTTTAGCTTTGAGTCTATTTACTTCTGGCCCTGCAAAAGCAAGAACAACGCTCGAAATTGGGCATATTTTAGCTGCTGGTTCCTTGCAGAACCAGGCCCTAACCGATGTCTTTAAACCTTACATAGAAGAGGAAACGAATGGAGAAATTAAAATAAAAGTTTTCCCCGGTGAGCAACTCGGCGGTGCTCCTGATCAAGTAGAAGCAGTCAAGATGGGTACACAAGATATGTTTATGGGTAGCCAGACCTGGTGGGAAGCAGAATTACCTCAGATCGGAGTCTCAACAGTACCTTTCATGTTCAAGAATCGTGATCACTTCCATAAATGGGTTGACGAGGTGCTGAAAAAAGACCTGGAACCAAAGTTAATTGAGAAAGCCAATCAGAGATTTCTCAACTTAGAAGTGAAATGGCACAGAGGCCCATTTAGAGTGATCTGCTCAAAAACACCCGTTTTCACACCAGAAGACGTCGAGGGTCTTGAACTAAGACTTTGGCCAGCAAGAACCATTCAAAAATCCTGGAAAGGTCTTGGGGCAAAAATCCAAACAATCGATTTCGCCGAAGCATACCTCGCCCTCCAACAGGGAGTTGTCAACGCGATCACATCACCATTTGATTTGGTATGGCCGCAGAAGTTCACGGAAGTCGTAAAGTATGTGACCGAATTGAAACAGTATCCCCAGCTTGAATTCATTTCCATAAACGAAAAAACATGGAAAAAATTGTCCGAGGAACATAAGTCACTACTCACAGAAGCTGCAAATAAAGCAGGCGAATGGTTCAACAAGCATTCTTCGGAAAGCGTAGAAGAGACTATCCAGAAACTAATCCGTGAACATAACGTAAAGTACATTCAAGTGAATCGAGAATCGTTCTCAGAAAAAATACATAAAAAAGTAATACCTGACCTGATTGCGGACGGGACTCTTAAAGAAGAGTGGGTAAATCAAGTAGAGAGTCTTGACTAAGTAATAAATGGTAGCAATCGGTAAAGGCCTATGCTTTACCGATTGCTACTTAATAAGGGGGAAAATTATCTAATGCTAGGTTTACTGATCTTAGGTATATTCGTCGTGCTAATCCTCTTAAATGTTCCAATTTCTTTCTCAATGGGATTAGCCGTTTCAGTCGGTCTACTCATAACCGGAGTTTCAGGTATAGTCGTGCCTCAACAACTAGTTTCGGGGATCCAAAGTTGGACCTTGCTGGCAGTGCCATTCTTTATACTAGCCGCACAGATAATGAATAAAGGTGGGTTAACAGAGGGTTTATTCGATTTTGCGGGCGAAATCGTGGGTTCGATAAAAGGTGGTTTAGGCCACGCTAACGTATTAGCAAGCATGATATTTGCCGGTATTTCCGGCGCTGCGGTAGCGGATGCGTCGGGATTAGGACTTGTCGAATATCGGGCAATGGTCTCGTCAGGATACGAAAAGCGTTTTGCAGTTGGCATAACAGCGGCTTCTTGTATGCTCGGACCTATAATCCCACCCAGTATTATGTTGATTATCTATGGACATCAAGCTGAGCTGTCAATTGCCTCGCTGTGGTTTGCAGGGATAATTCCGGGAATTATGACCGGATTGATGTTAATGGGCTACATTTATTATTCCGTGTCTAGAGGCACGTGGGGCGCACCACCCACTCATCCCTTTTCTATTCGCCGTGCCGGTAAGAGTTTCTTGAGAAATCTTCCTATCCTTCCCCTACCCTTTCTCCTTCTCTGGGCAATTGTTAGCGGAGTAGCCACCCCAACTGAGACCGGAATAATCGCGTGCATGTATGCGTTCATCGTCGGTCTACTATATAAAAGGAAAGAGTTTTTAAAAAATGTCCCAAAAGTCTTCCTTGAATCAGCTAAATCGACGGCAACAATAATGTTCATCATTGGTGCCGCTACTGCTTTTGTTTGGCTTATTACGAGAGAGCAAACTGCCATAATGATCGCCAACGGATTATTATCTTTAACCAATAATAAATATGTTATTTTGCTCATTATCAACTTCTTCCTGTTAATAGTAGGATCTTTAATCGAACAGATCCCGGCAATGTTAATTATAGTACCTTTGTTAGCACCCCTCGCTCCTCAACTGGGAGTAAACCCTATTCAGTTTGGCATAATGACTGTTTTTAATTTAATGATCGGCATGATTACTCCACCAATGGGTATGGCCTTATATATCATGGGCACTATCACCGACGTAGCGATGAAAGACATAATTGTTGCTTCCCTAAGGTTCTTCTTTGTTCTTCTTGCTGCCTTATTACTGATATCTTACATACCTATCTTATCGACATTCGTTCCTAATTTATTTGGATTCACGATGTTTTAACGGGGGTAAATAGTGAAAAAAATTGACAAGTATCTCAGGTATTTGTGCAAATATAGCTTATGGCTAGGTTCCCTCATATTGTCGGCAATCGTGATGATCAATGTAATAAACATTTTACGCCGATGGATTCTTGGAGCCCCTTTTCAGTGGACCTTAGAAATATCTTTAATTCTCTTTGTATATTCAACCTTGCTCTGTATACCTTATTTGTATAAGGAAAAAGGTCTTATCCAAATGCGGCTGATCGAGGAAATTAGCGGGCCGCAAGTCGAGAAATATGTTGATTTTTTCGTTGATCTGTCGGTATCGTTTTTTTTAATTTACCTCATCCCAAACTCTTTTAGGCTCAGTATGAATCAGCTCAGCACGTTCTCCCGGGGGCTAGGAATTCCTCGTACTATAGTAACAATCGTCGTTCCCATCGTTGGTATTTTCTTACTAATACTGAGTTTAACTAATTTATTGCAAAGAATGTTTTTTGATGTTTCAGACGATTAACAGCACAAACGATGGAATTTCTCACACACATAGAATTATCTCTTTGATGGAGGGCTAATATGAAAATTCTAGTATTAAACCCGTTTGGTGGTACCGAACCCAACGCTGATGAAAACTTAATAAAGGTCGCAAGGGAAGATACACAAATAGTAGTTGAAAACATTTCCGAAGTTTTTCCTCTTGATTACAATACATTTCGGTACAATTTATTGAAATGTGCTG
>CAZTJJ010000161.1:0-3680 GCA_964614065.1 uncultured Thermotogae bacterium | reverse complement strand
CGGAGGGCCCGGCCATTCGTCATTCAAATACTCTAATCCGGATAGCTCCGTGCAAGCGTGGCTACAAATACCCGCTTTGCTCCTCCAAGTTTCAATACCTTACTGCACTCATTCACCGTTGAACCGGTGGTAAAGACGTCGTCGACGAGGAGAATTGAATCCACGGATATGGGCCGGATAACATCGAAGCAATCCCGAACGTTCACCAACCGTTCCTTTCTTCCCAACTCTGCCTGAGGAGAGGTAACTCTGGTCTTTCTCAGAGTCTTAATTACAGGCAGGTCCACCTTCCGACCAAGAAAAGTAGCCAGTAATCGAGCTTGATTAAAACCGCGATCGGCCAGCTTTTCTGAACTTAGTGGAACGTACGTAATTGCCTGGGCCTCGTGCATCAATTCGCCGGTATATCCTCGATCGAGAAGCGGCCCCAGTTCCCGGGCCAGAGCCTTTTCACCTTTGTACTTCAACCCGGTAATACCTCGGGCAAGTAATCCACCCGGTTTGTAATGACCAAAAGATCGTGCGAGGAAGAACTCCGTCTCGCCAGCGGCACACTCCGAACAGAGACCTCCAGATCTCTCCATCGGCCTGCCACACCTCGCACAAACCGGACCGGTTATCTCCTCTATTTCTCCCAAACACTGCTCACAGATATAACGGTGATCTGACAGAGGTTTGTCGCAGAAATAACAATGAGGAGGATAGAGAATATCCAAAAAGGAATACCCTATCCTCCTCGCTAATTTGTGAGAAACTTGCTTCAAATGGTTCAATAATTAAACTTATTGGACGATGTATTCAGTGAGATCAATTATCTGACTTGTGTAACCCCACTCGTTGTCGTAAAAAGCGAGCAACTTGACTAGATCTCCGTGGATGACGTCGGTGGAGCTTAGACCAACATATGATGAATAGGGCCCAAGGATATCTCTAGATACGATTGGATCCTCGGTGTAATCCAACGCTCCCTTCATCTTACCCTCAGCGTATTCTTTGACCTTGCTATTCAACTCTTCAACGGTAGTGTTTCTTTCCAACTTGGCGACTACGTCCGTCACCGAACCCGCCGGGGTAGGAACTCGCATGGCCATCCCATTGATCCTACCTTCCAAGTCCGGGATAACCTCAATGACTGCCGTAGCGGCGCCCGTGGTGGTGGGGACGATATTTTCCGCCGCAGCCCTTCCCCTGGAGGCTTTGTTCCAGGAGTAAGGACCATCCACGATAGACTGAGTGCTCGTATAGGAGTGTATAGTGGTGAAAAGTGCACTTTCGATCCCGTACTCCTCATGAAGCAACTGAGCTACAGGGGCAATACTATTCGTCGTACAGGAAGCTCCAGCAACTATATCGTGTTTATCTTTGTCGTAGACATCTTCATTCACTTTCCACACCAACTGGGGAATTTCCTCCTTGCGATCTCCTTTTGGAGGAGCAGAGACGAGTACTTTTTTTGCTCCCGCTTTCAGGTGTTTTTCGGCTTCATCGTACTGTCGGAAGACACCGGTCGCTTCCAGTGCCACATCTACACCAAGATCCTTCCATGGTAATTCGGTTGGATCACTTACCGATAAAATGGGGAAAACATCTCCATCTACCACTAAACCGTCGTCGTTATGACTCACTTCAGCGTCAAATCTACCATAAACAGAATCGTACTTTAAAAGATAAGCAGCTTGTCTTGGACTCTGTTGAATATCGTTCACTGCTACAATCTCGATGTTCGGCTCTCCTGCCGCTATTCTAAAATAGGCGCGGCCAATACGACCAAATCCGTTTATACCTACTTTTACCATGGTATTACCTCCAGGTTGTAGATCTTAAGAGTCAATAACCCCGTCTCGAGGGACAGAGCTTGTAGAAAAACGGTTTAACTACGTAGTTTGATCTTTTATAAAAGAAAGTCCAGGATCAAATTCAAAACCCGTTTCAGCGAGCCCTTAGAAAATCGCCGGAGAATTATAAAAGATTGTTACCGGATTCACAATGTTGATGTCAACCATTGACAACTTCGTTCACAAAATAACTATGAATTGCCCTATCGTGAGTCAACTCCGGATGAAACGTCGCCCCTAGCAAGTTTTCCTCCCGCACGAGTACAGGCAACTCCTTGTGAACAGCAAGCACTTCAACCCCTGAGCCGACCCGGACAACCTGGGGAGCTCGAATAAATACACCCGTAATTGCTTCATCAGTTAGTCCTGAACTGGAGTTGGTCACAGTTAGTTCCCCTTCAAAGCTCTCTATTTGTCTACCGTAGGCGTTTCTCTTTACAGAAATATCCATCAGGCCTAAAGATGGAACCGCACTGTCCACCTTCTCCGCCATTAAAATCAAACCGGCACAAGTACCAAAAACGGGGAAGCCTGACTCCGCTTTCTCCTTTAGCGGTGAGAACAGCCCCCATTTTCTAAGCAATTTAGAAATAGCTGTACTTTCGCCACCTGGAATTATCAACCCATCTACTTCTTCCAGTTCGGAAGAACGCCTGACATATACGGGTTCCACATCACAGGATTCCAATATACTTCCGTGCTCGCGAAAGTCACCCTGCAGGGCAAGAATACCTACTTTCATTCGTTATCTCGTCTGTATGTAGTCCTCGTCACTCATATCTTCCATATTGATTCCGACCATCGGTTCTCCAAGATCGGCAGAAACCTCAGCAAGGGCTTTGGGATCGTCGTAGTACGTAACTGCATCCACAATTGCCTTCCCCCGAGGTTCGGGTTCGGCAGATTTGAAGATCCCAGAACCCACAAATACTCCATCAGAACCCAGCTGCATCATCAAAGCTGCGTCTGCAGGCGTAGCAATCCCACCAGCAGCAAAGTTGACAACAGGTAAGTCCCCTTTCTCAGCAATAACACGGAGTATGTCGCGGGGGGCAGCCAGCTTTTTGGCGAAACTCATCAATTCCTCGTCGGGCAGATTCGTAAGTTCCCTTATTTCGGAATTAATTCGTCTCATATGCCGCACCGCTTCCACGACGTTTCCGGTGCCCGCTTCTCCCTTGGTTCTAATCATTGCAGCCCCTTCACCAATCCTTCGAGCTGCTTCAGCAAGGCTTCTCGCACCACAGACTACGGGAACGTCCAGATTCCATTTATCGATATGGTTTTCCTCGTCAGCGGGGGTTAGCACCTCTGATTCGTCAACGTAATCCACCCCCAACGACTGCAGGATCTGGGCCTCTACGAAATGACCTATCCTCGCTTTGGCCATAACAGGAATAGAAACCTCATCCATTATTTCTTTTATCTTTTCCGGATCGGCCATTCTTGCAACTCCACCAGCTTCACGAATATCGGCGGGAACTTTCTCTAAAGCCATAACTGCGACAGCACCGGAGTCCTCCGCAATTCGGGCTTGCTTAGCGTTGACGACGTCCATGATCACGCCGCCCTTTAACATCTCCGCCAATCCACTTTTAACTTTAAACGTATTTTTTTCTACCATCGAATCGCACCTCCAATATCCCAAGTGTGTCCAATTATAGTTACCCCACCTAAGGTTTAGCAAGAGAACCCTCAGGGTGGGTACAATATCTCAACGTCCGAGCCCGTAGATGCAAGAAGGGAACAAATAGCGCGCCTATGCTCAAGCGCGGGAACGTGCTTTGCTATGCAGGCCAGGTGACTCTGCCCGGACAATAGACTTTATTTCACAGCAGCCGTAGC
>CAZTJJ010000160.1:1264-3814 GCA_964614065.1 uncultured Thermotogae bacterium | reverse complement strand
TTAGGGACGGAAGAGTAGAGTTTGGAAACAACTGTTACCTGTGCCTGAGATGTATCAATCAATGTCCTGTGGAAGCAATCCAAATTACCAAGTTTACTGAAGGAAAATTTCGGTACAAAGGCCCGATGGGAGGCTATATTCCAACTTCATTAGAGGCTGATTCAGACAGCGATCAGGACTTGAGCAGTAATATTTATGGAGCGTAGATCTCTATGTGCAAGGTTGCCTGCTAAGATTGGCAGAGGCGCCTTTTTTTAAATCCAGTTGAACTTACCACTCCGATACCAGATATTTGTATTAGTACTCAATAATATTTTTACAATCTTCTTGGTCGGGAGGGATAAAAATGTCTGACAGCGGCTCAAAAAGTACATTCGAGTTAGGTGGTGGAACTTACGGCCTGATAGGAATTGGGGTCGGTCTCGCCGCATCTCACTTAGGACATGGTATTTTTATGTCCATACTGTGGGGGATCTTCTGGCCAGTTCCAGTTGGCTACTGGTTGATTAAAGCGCTCCAAAGCGTAGCGTTGTGAAATACCATCCCACAGACGAACAACCAGTTGAAAAAGAGAATTTCGATACTGACAGAGAGCGGCGTGCTTCAAAATCGGTTCATAGCCTAAATTAAAAAAGCACTAGTCTAAATCCATGCAACCATGAGGAAGCCGGGACTCTTACTCATTTTAGCTATATATGGCCTACTATTCACCCACCCAGCTCTTTTCACGTCTCACCCACATCAAGCAATAAATAAGAATCCAATCACAGAAGAAACGCAACTGAACATGAAATTGCTAGAGTTAGATCGTCGGACATTTGATGATAACCCGGTGAGTTCAGTAGCTCACCGGCCACCAATCTACAATCCTCCTGGTTGGAATACTTACTCAAACAGATGGTTTGGAGTACAGTTTAAGTTTCCCCCTGAAGGTGAACTCAAGGTCAGTCTAAACCAGAACGTCCTGGAAGTTCGTGTTGAATTACCGTTCACATCCGGCACATTATTGACCGAGAAATACCTGGTATTTCAAGCAAGCCAGCGCTTTGCTTGCTTTGATTTCCTTTCCAGCAAAGACGTCATGGGAAATGAACGGCAATTTATCGAGGTTAACGGAACGAAACTCGAAAAAGAGGTATTGACCGAAGGCGCCGCGGGATCTGTTTATAGCTCTATTAACTATAGTACTAGAGCCGATCGTTTTTACTATAGTTTGAGTTTCGTCCTTCGCTCAAGTAATCCGGAGGTATACCCTGAAAACCCGCCACCTGACTTCGATCGTCAACAGGAAACGAAAGTCTTTTCGAAAATCCTGTCTACCTTAATCATCAAACATGGACTGCCCGGCGTAATTTAGGTAGCGGTTAATGATTATTAAAATAACATGGGCGAACTCACTAAATATGCCAGGGATATGCCTGTATTCTCATCGGGGGCTGGGGGGTTAAGACGATGAAAGCCTCATATTTATCTCTATCCACAGCAGAGCTTGAGGAAAGAGTGACAACACTCAACAATAAGCTCTACAACTGCGATCTATGTTCTCTACAATGCGGAGTAGATAGACTAAACAGCGAAAGAGGCGAATGTGACTCCGGGGAGAACATTATGATAAGCTCAACCATGCCCCACTTCGGCGAAGAAAAACCACTCGTGGGAAGGAAAGGCTCAGGAACCATATTTCTCGCTAATTGCAACTTATCCTGTGTCTACTGTCAGAATTACGAAATATCTCAGTTGGGTCATGGCCGCGAGGTACCTCCGGAGGAGGTCGCCGATCACATGTTAACACTCCAGAAACAGGGCTGTCACAACATCAACTGGGTTTCACCCACACACTTTGTCCCCCAATTGGTAGAATCTCTACTGATAGCGCGTGAGCGAGGATTTACAGTTCCAATAGTCTACAACACCGGAGGGTACGACAACCCGGAAATGTTAAAACTGCTGGACAACATAGTAGACATCTATATGCCAGATATGAAGTATTCTAATAATCAATCTGGCTTAAGGTATTCCAGAGTCCCGCGCTACTGGGAGACAAACAAACAGGTAGTTAAAGAAATACACCGGCAGGTCGGGGATTTACGAATGAACAACGAAGGAATCGCCCAGAGAGGGTTATTAATTCGACATCTAATTCTACCCGAAAATCTGGCCGGGACCGAAGAAATACTGCGTTTTATCGCAAAAGAGATCTCAACTAACTCGTACGTAAATATCATGGATCAGTACAAACCCCGCTGGAAGGCTTCCCAATACGCTGAGCTCAACAGGACAATTAGCGGGCAGGAATACCAAAGAGCCGTGAACCTGGCCAATAAACTGGGACTAAATAGGGGCCTGTAACCACTTTGTAGCATAAATTAAAACTAGGATTAGGTTGTACCGAAATCTTAGCCGATAGCCCTTCAAGCTACTATAACGTCATTCCTCCCGAACCTGCACTCCTAATTCAGCAAACAACAGGTTCGCTTGTAATTCTCTCCCACCTCGTCTGGTTAATCATCCTGCTCTACAAATAGAAGAACAACGTATGCTATAGATCAC
>CAZTJJ010000160.1:0-1164 GCA_964614065.1 uncultured Thermotogae bacterium | reverse complement strand
GTGATAATAGAGAAAAAAACAGAGAATCCTGATTAACCTTTACTGGAGCTCCACGGTCAGAGTGTACGAACAATAGTTGGGTTGTGGCTGTCCCGTGATAGTAAAATTACGTTCTCCATCCTATCTTTCACTTCTTCAGCGTGGGTTATGAGGAATATCTGGGCAAAGAGTTCGTCCAAATTTCGGAGCGCCTGTAATATATTCCTTCTTCGTTGTTCGTCCTGACTTCCAAAGATCTCATCGAGGACGATAAAGTTTATCTGCCTGCCAGAGCGCCTGGCTACAAGCTCGGAGATGGCCACTCTAAGACATAGATTGGCCAGATCGGTTTCGCCACCGGAGAACCTATCCAGCTGATAAGGAGTTCCGTCTTCGTAAATTTTAACCTGATAGTCACCATCCACGATCATCTTACCATAACGACCGCCCGTAGTTAGACCCAAGAGTTCTGACGCCCTCTGGGCAAGAAGGGGCCTAACCCTGTTCAGAAGATCTTCTCGAAATAGATCAAAGTAGGTTGAAACCCTATCAAGGAGATATTGTCTCTCCCTAACCTTCTCGAGATCATCTCTCTTCTTTTCCTCGCGAGCAACGTCCTCTTTCAAATGTTCAACCTCATTTTTCAACTCTGCAAGAGCCGTATTCTCCTTGCTGTACCGATCCTGGAGCGAATCCTTCTCTTCCCTTAAGTTCTTTAAGTCGAGTTTTATTTGCTTAAACCTTTCTTGATCAAAATCGAAACCGTCTATTTTTTCCTGTAAATCGTGTAAATCTGACTGTGCCTGCTCGAGGTCGTCCTCAAACCCTTGTAGTTTATCTTCGATAGCCGGTATCCTCTTTGCATCGTTTAATAGACTTTTAAATGTTTGGTAATCCTCCTCTAAATCCTCCAATTTCTTCTTCGTCTGATTATATTCCTCCTGGTTGTAATCAATTTCACCAAAATCTTCTAATTTATCCCGAAGATTTTTCCGCTGCCCTTTCAGACTATGAATTCGCTCCTTTAAATCTTCGACCGCATTTTCATGAGATTTACGTCGTTCATCCTTCTCCTCGAGATCCTCTATAGTTTTTTGTAATCTCTTCGAGTGTTCTGACAGGTTATCCAACTCTTTCTCAATATCTCTTTTTTTGTCTTCAAGCTTTTCAATAGTTCCTTCTGCT
>CAZTJJ010000159.1:0-3827 GCA_964614065.1 uncultured Thermotogae bacterium | reverse complement strand
ACTTAAGTTTGCCATCGTGACGTTGTAAAAACTTGGCTGCAATTTGAGTGGCTCGCCTTTCGTCTAAAGCCCCTTGCATAAAGTCCCACCTCCTGATAGCGTGAAATTACTTTCCAAATAAATTATACGCAGTATCGACCCTAGATTACAAATGAGATGTAAACAGGTGGCTTGCTAAATGCGCCTCAATCAAGTGAATGCAGACGTTCCGAAACCATTCTACGAACCTCTTGGTGAAAGTCTTTCGGGGGTTTTTAGTAGCATAGTATTTCGATTTTGTGAAATCGAAATACTTACAAATCCTTTGTTTATAGGGTTTAGGGGCGTGCTGGGTAGCAAGGGTGTCCTTGCTTGGCCCTTATTATAAGCTCCCAGACATCGATGTGGCCGTCCTCAAGGAGAGTGTCCACCACGGAGGACTGATTGCGGAGGATTTCTGTCTCGACCAGCCAACGAGCGTCGCTTTTTTCAGGTTTCATGTAACCTGTTTCCTTTCAAAGCCAATTACTTACCTGGCGAGATTTGGCTATTCTCGCTACCGTACGAGTCTGCATCCGAGCCGGACTGGGGTCAAGGAGGAACGTGCTGGAACGTTTGAGCTGGAACTTGTCCTTTACACAAGGCCGGGAGGCTGCTATACAATTAATTGTGCGAGAATAGCCAACACGATGAAGCTAGAAAAATCTTCAAGCTGGCGGGGGGTTAGTTAGAAATTTTATTGTTAGGGGTTTATATTCAAGATATGACCTTGTTATTCCAATGATATTCTTGGATCCGGGTAGCCCAAATCCCCCTTAGATAGCCGAGATAGAGAAACTAAAAGCTCGGACCTTTAGGAGATCCGTTTGTAGTGTAATTAACCTGTGGTATGTGACTATAGAATATCGCCTAAAAGCACCTACAAGACCATTTTTTACCGGTTAATGTCTAATCAAGGGAATGGTTATTCTTTTCTCAAGGATCCTTAAACCGTTGTAAATACTATTCAGGCAAGTGGGTTTCAATTCTTACCGGGCTTTCATGATTATCCAAACTTAATAGGTTTGATCATTTTTAAAATAGGTCTCGGAACTCATGCTTAAAGCTCGCCTGCTTGAATGCTGCAACAAATTATTCATGTTTATCAGCAAGCACAATAAACATCTCGGAATAAAAGAGGAACCATACAAGTTCGCTTGATGGCAGGAAGAAAGATGCTAAACATTGCGTAAATATAGTTTAATTAACCTTGTTAATATTTTAGTTAACCATTACAATGCTTTAAAGATGAATAATAATAAAAGCAAGAAAGTAGAAATTGGCTTAAGCGAGATTAATCGATATGCAAAGGCCCTTCATTGCCCAACCCGCTGGAAGATTATCCGATTTCTCGGGGAGGAAAAGAAATCTACCAAAGAAATACGCAAGCACTTAGAAGAGGCGTGCCACTTCATGGGAAAGCAGAATCTATATTATCATCTCTCGGAACTCAGTTCTGCGGATATCATAGAGGTCGCAAAATATAAGGAAGAGGGCAGAGGGGCCCCGGAAAAAGTATGGAAATTAAGTGTAAAACAAATCAAGATTGACCTTTTAGGAGGTGAACTTAAGGATGAGTGCAAAAATTGAGAAATTAAAACCGGAAAAGGAGAGCTTAAGCGAGAAAGTTCTACAGAAGGAAGAAAAGTTGATCGACCTCACTTTAGATTTAATTATTGATCAACTTATGGATAAAAACTGTTCGGAAAGCGAGGAGGGTTGGTTTTGTCCGGATATGTTTGAATGTACTGGAGGTTTAATCAAGGAAAGAATTCCCCTGATCCTTGAAGTTCTCCATGCGGAAGGTCATCTCGATCGAAAGCTAACTATGGGTATTCCCCACTATCGGTTTATTGATAACTAAGCTATAAAAACCTGGAGATAATTTGAGCGCTATCGAAGCTAAAAAACTGGTCAAAGAGTTTGACGATCTGCGGGCTGTTGATGAGGTATCCTTCACAGTAAATGAAGGAGAAATCTTCGGTTTTTTGGGTCCTAACGGAGCCGGAAAGACTACAACCACACGGATGATAACCGGAGTGCTAAAACCGGATGCCGGTACTGCAACCATCGAGGGCATAGATGTAGTCCAAAATCCAACCAGAGCGAAAGAACTGATTGGAATTGCTCCCGAAGAGGCAAACGCCTATCTGGACCTAACCGCCCGGGGCAATATGAACCTGGCGGGAGAGATCTATGGAGTTCCAGGGAAGAAGTTAAGGAAAAAGGTAAACGGTCTTCTTGATACTTTCGGGCTTCTGGGCAGGGCTGATTCAAAGGTCAAAGGTTTCAGCAAGGGGATGAAGCAACGTTTGATACTGGCGATGGCTTTGATAAACGATCCGGGAATACTTTTCCTGGATGAGCCTACAGCGGGTCTTGACGTGGAGAGCCAGAGGCTGATCAAGGATCGAATAAGAACGCTTAACAGGAAAGGAAAAACCATATTTTTGACCACACATAATATTGAGGAGGCGGATCGTCTATGCGATCGAGTGGCAGTAATTAACAACGGCAAGATCGCCGCGATAGATTCTCCGGAAAAACTCAAAGCAACCATTCAAAGCACGCAGTCAGTACTGGTCAGTTTTAACAAGATGAATTTTGACCGGGCCAGATTAGAAGAGTTAACCTCGGTTGAAGAGATCGAAAAAGAAGGTGATAAACTACGACTTTACGGCTCCCATCCTGAGAACATTATCGAGGAGATAGTTGACTTCGCCCGAAAAGAGTCTGTAAAGCTGGTTTCTTTAAATACCACCGGTCCTAGCTTAGAGGAGACCTTTACTCATCTGACGAAAACCTAGGGTATCTACAGGAGTATAAGTAAATGTATTCTACGTCCAGTCTGAGAAAATCTCTTTCAATAGCAAAAAAGGACCTGCGCATTTATTACGGCAAAGGCCCTGTGGTTATATTTGGGATACTGCTTCCCTTTTTCTTTTTCTTTTCATTTCTAATAGGGAGAGAGCTACCACCACTTTCTCTAATAGCAGGGCTGGGTGGAATGGCAATCTGGTTTACAGCTACTTCGATAAGTCCCGTAATTGCACCCATGGAAACGCGGACGAGAACTTTGGAAAGGTTGGTTTCGATGCCGTTAACAGTGTTCGAAATGTTGTTTGGGGATATTCTCGCTTCCATGACAATGGGGATAACCCTTTCGGGGATACCAATAGCGATAATTGCCTTTATTTTGAACCTCAATTTGGTTGACCCGCTACCGTTTCTTTTAGGTCTGATTTTTGGGAGTTTCTGTTTTTCCTCAATCGGAATACTCCTGTCCGCTCTTCCTACTGATACACCCTCAGACGTAATGATGCTGGCGCTGCTGGTAAAGTTTCCTGTCGTGTTTGTCAGCGGAGTATTTATGCCCCCAGACAAGCTCCCCGGCTGGGCAATTATAATCTCTGATTTCAGTCCTCTTACATATTTCGTCAATTTGGTCCGGGTATCTTTCGGTGGAAGCGGCCAGGCTTGGTTGAACCTCGGAATATTGGTCCTCTTTTCTACTTTTTTCTTTCTTACTGCAATCTCTCTTCACACCAGGACACTTCCAAAAAGGCTTTAATCTTCGATTAACACTTTCATTTTACCGATATCAAGGACCTCCTCCTAGGAAGAGGCATCACGAAAATCAAACTTTTTAACACAATTTGTCTATCTTACCCTTGATTGAACTAGGTAGTGACAATAATCTTAGCCCAGACTTCGCAAAGTGGGGTAAACACGCATATCAAAGGACAAGACAACAAACAAAAAGATGACAAAAGCTCTTCCCAAAAGAACTATGAAAGTTCTGGTGACGA
>CAZTJJ010000158.1:0-3975 GCA_964614065.1 uncultured Thermotogae bacterium | reverse complement strand
ACCGGATACGGGGAGGTCTGGCCTCTATCGACACAGGGGAGAATACTCTCCATTTTCCTAATGATCACGGGTATAGGAACCTTCTTCTATGGCCTGAACGTAATTATACCCACCCTGGTGGGACGAAGAATAGAGAGGTGGAAAAGGATGTTGAAAGAATTGGACGATCACTACATAATCTGCGGATTTACGGACATCGGTCAGCGGATCTCTGATGAGCTGTCCGACAAGAACGAAAAAGACAAAATCCTCTTCATTGACCCTGATGGAGACAAAGTATCCCTGGCTCGGGAAAAGGGCTACCAGGCCCTTCAGGGTCAACCCAGCGACGAGTCAACTTTGGGGGAAGCAAGAATCGGGCAGGCAAGATCCCTGGTAGCGACAATGGACGACTCGGAGAACGCTTTCTCGGTTATGGTGGCCAAAGACCTCAACCCCGACATATACGCCATCGCCTTATCTCATTCTGCCAGCGCGTCTAAAAATATCAGGCGGGCGGGGGCGGACTACGTGCTCTCGCCCTACATGGACACTGCCAAGAAGGCTTCTTTATTACTCCATAACCCCATCGCCGCTGACGTAACCGAGGTTATAAGCGAGATAGCTGAAGTGGGCATGATGCAAAAAATATCTCTAAAAAAACCGGCCCTGTCGGGCCAAACCCTAAAAGAACTTGATTTGGGGGCAAAAACTGGCGCTCTCATAATAGCTGTGGAAAGAGAGGATAAGATCATCCCTCCTAACCCCGGGCTTAAAGTTCAGGCAGGAGACAGCTTATACCTGGTAGGTAGCGAAGAAGAACTAAGCTCCGCCGGCGGGCTCTTGCTCGATTGAGTCAAAGCTTCCTGAAGAAAGTTGACGTCTCGAGCCCTTATCGGTGCTCTAAGTCGGACCTACTGGTTAGCACTTTTACCTTATCTGCCTCTAACAGAAGACCCCGCCGACCCGGGAGGACCGGCTTCCAGAACAAGGGACTGTGTTTATCGGTATCTCCGAGGTGTCACTCTCTTGGACCGGATCAACTTTTCAGTAAACGTCCTCTAAATATAGACCCCAACAGGAACAAAAAAAAGAGATGCTTGAACTTGCTGCTAGCCTTACAGGGCGTAATCAGTCTGATTTCGTACGTGCCTCCGTGGAGAAAGAGGCAAGGCAAGTCATAAAAGACTACAAAGAGATGAAATTATCAAAGCGTGACAGCGAAGCTCTTGCTGAAGCACTTATAAATCCACCAGAACCTAGCCAACATCTTAAAGAGGCAGCTGAACGCTACAAAGAAAATATAGATCGGTAGTTGATGTCAGAAAAAGGTGAATTCCAAGACCAATACTCGATTGAATTATTTAACAAAAACCAACACAAACGCTCTAATTTCTCTTGTGGAAACAAAGAGTTAGACCGGTACCTGAAAAAGCATGCTAACCAAGAGCTAAAAATCGATTTTGCGAACCCTTTTGTACTTGTCAAGGACGGGCAGCGTGATGTGCTAGGGTACTATACTTTATCTTCGTTCTCCATACGATTAAAATCACTTCCACCAAATAAAAAGAAGAAACTTCCCAATTATCCTCGAGTCCCTTCTACTTTGATTGGTCGTTTTGGCGTTGATAAAAATTATCAGGGTAGAGGGTTGGGGGAGTTCCTATTAATGGACGCTTTACGTAATAGTTACAAAGGAACAAGTAAAGTTGCTTTTCACCTTGTAGTTGTTGAGCCTAAGGAAGGTACAAAGGACTTTTATATGAAAAACGACTTTGAACCTTTTCCCGATCCCGAGAATGATAGGCTTTATTTACCGATGGACACCATCGAGGAAATTTTTGAACACTAGGGAGTTTGCTCGTTGTATATTATCTTTTCTAGGTTTTTGTAGTAAAACACTTTTTCATGAATTAACCTTAATTCTTTAAATTCACCCCCTGGGGCTTCCAGTCATTTAACCCTTATAACTCCCGATAAACCCCGCCAATTATCCCCAATCTCCCTCCCGCACAATCAAGTGAATAAGTTTAATAAATACCCGTTGCCTCTTTCTCCAGTTACCCTCCTAAAGTGGGTGAATAAGTTGGAAGAAGATGCGATATTACAATTTAACCTCAATTGGGGGGTCACCCCGTGGAATAAGTAAGAAGCTTGCCAAGAATCTATTCCACAGGGTAAATATGGGTAAAAGAGCTATTCCGCTGGTTTTGACAGAAGATGAGCAAGAAAATCTGCTGGATCAATTTAACGAGCGCTACGTTACAAGCCAGAGAAACAAAGTGATGTTCGGTTTGATGCTAAATACTGGGTTAAGAGCGTCTGAGACCGTTTCTTTGCGGTGGGAAGACGTTAACTTAACCCCCAGCGGTAAGCTGATGGTCCGGAAGGGCAAGGGAGCTAAAGACAGGACCCTCTGGGTGGATAATAGTCAGTTAGAAGAGCTGGGTGAATGGAAGGAAAGGCAGGTAGAGAAAGTAGGGGAATTGCCCGAATGGGTCTTCTCCACTTTAAGGGAAGGAAATGCCGGAAAGAAGTTAACCATTCAGTAGGTCTGGAAACGTTGAAAACCTATGCCGAAAAGGCGGAGATCGAAAAGGATATCTCTCCCCATACTTTAAGACATACCTTCGCCACTGATCTGTACCGGGAGACGGGGAAGATCCGGTTGGTACAGAAGGCGTTGGGGCATGCCGACCTTTCCACTACTATGATCTACACCCATATAGTAGACTAGGAGCTAGAAGGGGCGATGAAGTCGTTTCGGGGATAGAAGTAGGCTCTGCTTTTCCAGTTACATGTCTTGAAATGTATTACAATTGTAGTACAATACCACATGAAGGGGAGAAAATATGAAGGAGTTTCATCGCCTCTACTTTTCGGATGAAGTCGAGAAGAAAATACAAAAGAAGCACGGAGTAACCAAAGAAGAGGTATGGGAGGCCGTATTTAGGTCCGATAAGCTGCTGAAAAAGAAAGGTCAGAATATACATATAGTCTTTTCTCAGACAGGGTCCGGCAGATACTTGATGGTGTTTCTCGAGCCCCTACGGCATGACGCGATGTCGGTTGACAGTGCCAGAGAAATGACTCCCGAAGAGAAAAGATACTATAAAGACAGGAGGTGAGGGGTAACCTATTATGGAGAAAAAAGTAGAAAAATTACCGGAGTTTGAGTCAGTGGATGAGGAAGTTGAGTTTTGGGAAAACCACGACGTCACGGACTTCCTCGACGAGCTAGAGGATTTGGACGACGTCGAATACAAGCAGGGCAAAGATCGGGTGGTATCGGTGAGATTGCCGCAAGTACTTGTCGACAAGTTGAAAGCCTATGCCCGAAGCCAGGAGATTCCTTACACCACATTGATTCGCAGGTGGGTTATCGAATCGTTCCGGCAAACGGTCAGAACCAGTGACAGCGGAACCGAGGACGATCGTCGGTCCTTGCTGGATTATATAGACCATCTCAGGAAAGACGTAGACAGGTTAGAAGAAAAAATTGAAGCCGGTTCTGGTAAATGAGAGATTTAAAGCGGCTGTGCCAAATTACTGAAAAAGTGTTTGGGTTTCATGCTGCATCTGACCGGTAGCACATCCTGACAATTCTATTATAGGGACAAAAGAATACCATATTTTTAACATTTGCTACGTAACGTTAATCGAACCTTCCACAAGCATCATTAACACACCTTGGCTCATATTGTCTATTCGTTGAGTATGTTTTTAGTATTACTGGCTATATGTAGGGTATTATTTTTAGTGCAATAGTTGCATAACATATCCATAAAGAATACTACTCATAAACCATTCCATTTCTAAGATAGCCTTTAATTAAAACACGCAGAACATCTCCGCTTGGTTGTTTTCGCCGATCAGCTATCTAAAACGAGCGAAGTGTCTGCTGGAGGGGACAGAATAGCGTGCGCAGATTAACAGTTAAACTGGGTTGTGTCAACCTTTGTGTGTAAAAGTTCAAGTCCCTTCATGATAGGAGAC
>CAZTJJ010000157.1:0-3994 GCA_964614065.1 uncultured Thermotogae bacterium | reverse complement strand
CTTCTTTTGTAAAAGATCAAAGATAGTAGTTAAGATTGCTTTTCTACAAGCCCCGTCCCTTGGGGCGGGGTAATTGACTGCAACGGAAGTTTCAGAAATTGTCAAAATGTCAAACTCCGTCCCCATTCTTGCATTACGTATCCGCTAACTTTCTTTGATTGCTTGAGCCCGGGGACCGATTTTGAGTTCTCCAAACAGGCTTTTCACCTGGTTCTTTTTCTTTTCGTTTTCCGCCAACAAGATCAGGATATCGGCCGCTTTTAATTTGGTTTCCCCTTGAGGAATTATGGCCTTACCTTTCCGGAGTATGGCCGTGATCAGGATCCCCTGGGGCAAATCTATCTTTTTTAACGTGTTTCCGGTCAATGGTTCGGGGGAGATCTCAATCATCTTGACCCCTCCCTGCACGAGCAGGGAAAAGTCCAAAACGTTGTAACCCTGGAGGAGGCTTAATACTTCCGCGGCCGCAGATAGTTTGGGAGAGATAACGTGATCTACGCCTAACTCGAGGGCGGTGGTCCGCAGGCTGGTTTTGGTTAGCTTGGCCACCACGTTGGGTATTGCAAACTTTTTGCCCAGGGTGGAGATCATCATGTTGAGCGCGTCGGAACCTGTAGTGGCGATAAGTGCATCGGCTTCTCTTGCTCCACCGCTTTCCAGAAGCTCCGGTTCGGTTCCGTCACCTTGTAAAACGAGAGCGTCGTACTCCTGCGACAGGTCTTCGCACCTCTCCTCGTCTCGGTCGATAAGGATTAGTTCAAATCTCCGCTTTGCACTTAAATCCTTAGCAAGCTGTGTACCTACATCTCCAAGACCGGCAATAATGACTTTCATTGTAGTTCCTCTATTTGGTGATGTTCTTGAAATCCGGATAGTTTGACGGTTAGTTTGTAAGTAGAAGCCGGTGAATAAGAGAGCCCTCAGAATCGCCAAAGAATGAAATTATTTATGGGCTTTAATCTGTTCGTTGATTCTCTTTCTATTTCTCTTGTAGTAAAACAGGGCAGTCTTTACTTCCTTTCTGGATAATTTTTGGAAAGAGTGGGCTATTTTCTGGATGGAGAGCCCATTATTGTGTAACGTGGCTATTTCCCACACTCTGACGTCCCGACTTTTAACAGCCTCCACACCTTTGGGCGCTTTTTCGATATTTACGATCTTCTCCTCGACGTATTTGGGGATAGTCGATGTTGACATGGTTATCACCTACCTTTCAGTTTGAGGCCTAGGATGAATCCTCTCTGTATAGTCTCTGGGCCTCTTCCTCGAATCTTTGGGTAACGTCCAAGCCTTCCAAGGTGGCCTCCTCTAGCAGGTCCTCTTTGTTCTCTTCGATTAGCTTCTCGTAGTAGGGGTGTAACTCTAGAGGGGCGTGGTATTTGAAGAAAAATCGATTGCCCTCCCCGTCAAATATGTCCTTTCGTCCAATGACCTCTGGGCCGGTTAACTCTTCTCCGGGGTTTGAGTTTCCTATTCCTAACATTTGAAGCACCTCCTAAAAGAAGCGCACCTACCTTGCTGGTTAACTGATCTATCAAAATATTTCCCTGAAATTACGTATTGACCAATTTCTATCCAGTGATATTACTGGAACCGCAGAGAAATGTCAAACCGAATGATAAAGACTGGACCTGTCAGGGTGAGAAAGATAAATGGGACGAAACCGTAGGTAAGGGGAAGGATTTGGGGGATGCCTCAAGCGCTAAAGGCATCCAGGGTGGACTCGTCTATGCCGGTGGAAGAGAAGATAGAAACTACATCACCTACCTCCAGTTTCGAACTCCCCTTGGGAACGATGGTCCTATCTTCCCTTTCTATCGCCACTACCAAAAGCTCGTCCGGGAGGAGGCCCAATTCGTTTATCTCCTTTAAGCTCTTTTGAGCAAGGGAGGAACCTCCCATCATTTTTAGGGTTGCCGACTCCGCATGGCCTGCAATTTGGGTGAAGTTGACCAAAGGACGCCTTTCCTCGCTGGTGGGGCCAAACTGGCTGTAGGGTCGAAAACTTTCCTCCTCTAACAGTTCCCCAGCCTCAACGCTTAACCCCAGTTCCGCCAGTTGGCTGGCTACAGCCGCCAGGTCCTTCATGTCCGATCCTACCACTTTTAGGTGAAGGTTGCCCTGTCCACTCATCACCTGCCGGACGTTTACTACCCCCGGTATTTGTGCGGCTTTACGGGCTAGGGCAGTTTTATACTTTATCTCGGTGCTACAGATAAATAGGCTGACCAGATGGTTTTCAATTAGCTCGTAGGAAATATGGGCGTGGTAGCCTCGTATGACCCCTCGCTCTTCAAGCTTTTTTATTCGGTTCCTGATCGTACCCGGAGATACCCCAACTTCCCGGGCTATATCGGGTGCAGAGGTATTGCGGGCATCTTCTGTCAACCGGTATATTATCCGTTTGTCAATCTCGTCGTGTTTTCTGGCCATAACTAACCATTATTACAATACCAACCAAAACTATTGCTAGCAACTCTCAAAAATACTCAGATTCAAGCATTAAATGCAACAGTCAAACCTTCCGTAGTTCCATAGTGGGCTTCAGGAGTATATTTCGTTTGCCTTATCGTATGTTGCAGTTTCTAGGTAATCCTGGCCGACGATACACTCTCCGGCGTCCTCACTCCACGACCATATTCCATTTTTGGCTTTGGCTTCCTTAGGAGATTCACCTTGCACTGGCAATTCACCAAAATTAGCCGAGGAAGCCCCAGGGCTTGCCCTGGGGAGGAATCGGCTGGTTTTGGTCCAGCAGTCAATCGAGGACATAATCCTTGAGAAAGTATGCAGGTAATCTAAACGTTGACCTCGCATTCTGGTAAAAATAGAGGAAACGTGCTCGATTGACTGCTGGGTCTTCTTTTGTAAAAGATCAAAGATAGTAGTTAAGATTGTTTTTCTACAAGCCCCGCACCTTGTATGATGTAAACGATACCTCTTAGGCTAATAACCGGTTGTAGGAAATAGATTTCACGCAAATTTTCGCGAACTCCAAAAATCGCTATAACGCAGATTTAAACTGCAATTACAGCGTTCAAGCTGAAGTTAACAACTTTCCGTAGCTGTTACGTAGCTGAACCATGCATAAGACGATGGTAACAAGAACGGGGAAGCTTATGGGTCCTAACCAGAATAGATAATTCACACCAAGCCTCTTAAAATCAATGAAAGCTTATTTTTAACCCAACCTACCCCCTCGATATCCCGGCGAGGGGTTAATCGTTTTATATCCTATAATATCGGGGCTATCGGGTGAAATCGGAGACTCTCATTGCCATTTTAAGCTGGTCTGAGTCCTCCGGCGGGGGTTAAGGCCGTATTGAAGCTTTTTTGAAAAAATAACTAAAAAGTCTAAGAAAGTTTAAGGAAAGTCGTAAAAAGTTGAAAATTGTGAGTGAGTGAGTAATAATAAAGTGCTACAAAGTAAGAATTCTTTACTAAAAGATAAGTAAGGGTAAATGGAGGTGTATTGAAATGGCCGCTACTGCTAAGGTTTCTAGCAAAGGTCAGGTGACTATCCCCAAAGAGTTAAGAGACGATTTAGAGATAGATAAAGGGGATCAACTGATCTTTTTGCAAGACAGTGGTAATTTGATTTTGCGTAAAGTTACCCTTGATGATATTAGGGAAAAAGCAATGGAGGACTATAGAAAAGGCAACACCCTTTCGCACGAAGAGGTATTTGAAGACTTGTTGTGAGCTGGGAGCTAGAATACGCCTCGAGGGTAAAAAAACAGCTTAAAAACATAGATAACAAGTATACCATTCGACGTATTAGAGATAGCGTAAGACGGCTCGAAGATAATCCTAAATCAGCTCCTCTCTTGTCCGGTACTTCCAAGCCAACTAGATCACTCCGTTTTGGTACTCCTGATGGAGAATACAGGGCAGTTTATCTATTGGTAGAGGAAGATAAAACTGTATATATCTTCCATCTAGAAAAAAGAGAGAGTGACTACGAAGACCTACACCGCAAGTACGATCTCTAACA
>CAZTJJ010000156.1:0-4010 GCA_964614065.1 uncultured Thermotogae bacterium | reverse complement strand
TTGTATTGGTCAAAGGATGGAACCGTGCCCCCTCGGCCTCCGATGGGATTTTACTGAACGATTACCAGAAAACTTCAAATGCTAAAGTAGTGCGGTAGGCGGTGGTGAAGGGATTGAGTATACATACTTGATTAATAATCAAGGTTGTATTATACTATTTCAAATTTACGAGGTGATCTTCATGATACTAGGTGATCGGGTTTGGCCCGGCTAAAAAGCATCACCGTAACGTCAATTTAAACAGTAGCGCCCTCCAGATTCCCGGTAGTCCTACCGGGTTATTTATATTTTTCTTATCAGTTTATCTAAAGTTACCCTCTTTCTTTCCCGAACAACTTGAACCTGCCTGGCGTCTCTAATCCTCTCTAATATTACCTTTATAAATTTCAGTTGAGTTTCGTTTTTTCAGTCATTATTCCAATATCACAGGAGGTTTTCCATGCAAAATAAAATGATCCATCTGAATCAGTCGGAAATGCCAACCAGCTGGTTTAACCCATTACCACTATTTGAAGAACCCCTGGCACCGCCGCTTAATCCAAAAACGGAAGAGCCGATGAAGCCCGAGGAACTTAAAAAGATATTTCCCGAGGGTTCTATCGAGCTCGAGGTCAGTCAGGAGAAAGAGATCGATATTCCAGAAGAAGTAAGAGATATCTATAAAATCTGGAGGCCTACACCGCTAATCCGGGCAACTCATCTGGAGAGAGAACTGGAAACCCCGGCGAGTATATTCTTCAAGTACGAAGGTGCATCTCCTCCGGGAAGCCACAAACCCAACACCGCTCTTCCTCAAACCTACTACGCCAAGCAGGAAGGAACTAAAACACTAACCACTGAAACAGGAGCGGGACAGTGGGGTAGCGCATTAAGTTTTACCACATCTCAGTTCGGGTTGGAGGCAAAGGTTTTTATGGTAAGGGTCAGCTACAACCAGAAGCCATTTAGAAAGTCAATGATAGAAAGCTGGAACGGAAAGATTGTCCCGAGCCCGTCGGAAGAAACAGAAATAGGAAGAAAATTCCTCGAGGAGGATTCCGACACGGACGGGACCCTGGGTATGGCGATAAGCGAGGCAATCGAGTTAGCAACCCGGTCCAACGATGCTAAGTATTCGCTGGGAAGCGTATTAAACCACGTCTTAATTCACCAATCGATACTGGGGAAGGAAACGCGATTACAGCTGGAGAAGGCGGGACATAAACCCGACGTGTTAATCGGTTGTACCGGTGGAGGAAGCAATTTTGGCGGACTGGTACTCCCGTTTTTGAAAGATATTATCAAAGAAGGGAAAGATATAGAATTAATCGGGGCGGAGGCAACTGCTTGCCCCACTCTGACAAAAGGGACCCAGGAGTACGATTACGCCGATAGCGGAGAGATGACACCATTAATGAACATGTACACCCTGGGGCACGATTTCGTACCTGATGGAATTCACGCAGGAGGATTAAGATACCACGGCATGGCACCAATCATCGGAAGACTGAACAGTAAGGGTTACATGAGGCCGAGAGCTTTCGAACAAACGGACATCTTTGAGGCAGCATTGACTTTCGCCAATACCGAAGGCTACATTCCCGCTCCAGAGACCGCCCATGCAATAAAGGCCGCAATCGACGAAGCCAAGAAAGCGAAAGAAAAAAACGAAAAAAAGACCATTGTATTCAACTACAGCGGCCACGGCAACTTCGACATGTCAGCCTATGATGACTACCTTGCCGGAAAACTGGAGGATGTCTATCACGAATAGATGTTTCTCGAGCTCTATTTGCCTTTGGGACGAAGGATCGAGACCGCGAGGCTCTTCCTCGCGGTCTTTTGTTTGACGTTCTCATTTGAACGCGATCCACCACCGGTTATAATTCCTAATGGTTTACGAAACCAAAAAAAATATAACCCCTCGTACTGGAGGTAGTGTCAATCAAACTAAACGAGCTGACCTTACACGAATTGATTGAGTTATTGGAAAGGGAACCGGAAAAACTGGAACAGTTGATCAGCGACCTCTTCAACGAAATAGATAAAAACGAATCCGAAGTCCAAGCATACCTGGAACTCGCCGACAGGCAGGAACTACTGGAAAACTCCCGGGAGCTTGCCGACCGCCCCTTGAAGGGAATTCCGGGAACGGTAAAGGACAATATCCAAACATTAGGTTTCAGGACAACCTGTGGATCGCGGTTTTTAAAGGATTACGACTCAGTCTATGACGCTACGGTAATTAAATCGCTAAAAGAAGGAGGTTCACCCGTTCTGGGAAAGGCAAATCTAGATGAGTTTGCCATGGGGTCTTCAACTGAGAATTCCCATTTCCAAACGACGAAAAACCCACAAGACCTGTCTCGCGTTCCCGGAGGCTCTTCCGGGGGATCTGCGGCAGCAGTTGCAGCCAATGAAGCCATCTACGCCCTCGGATCGGACACCGGAGGTTCGGTACGACATCCTGCCGCTTTCTGCGGCGTTGTTGGTCTGAAGCCAACCTACGGACTGGTTTCACGCTATGGTCTCACCGCTTTTGCGTCCTCACTGGATCAGATAGGACCGATTACCAAGGACGTTTACGATGCAGCGCTATTACTCAACTATCTGGCAGGGTACGACGAGATGGACTCAACTTCAGCCGCCGAAGGATACGGGGATTATACAAAAGAGATAGATCGAGGGATTGAAGGGCTGAAAATTGGGTATCCGAAGGAGTACTTTGGAGACGAACTGGATTCGAGAATTCAGGAAAAGGCAAAGACATGGAGGAAAACTTTCCGACGGCTCGGGGCGGAGGTAGAAGAAATAACCCTGCCCCATACCGAATACGCAATTGCAACGTATTATATTATTGCCAGTTCGGAGGCGAGCGCCAACCTGGCCCGATTTGACGGAGTGAGGTATACAAGTCGGGCTGAGACCGAATCAATCGAAGAACTCTTTGCCAAAAGCAGGGACGAAGGATTCGGGCCCGAGGTCAAGCGGAGAATCTTGCTTGGCACTTACGCCCTTTCCGCTGGATACTACGACGAGTACTACGGGAAAGCTCAGAAGGTTCGTCGGCTAATCAAGCAGGACTTCGACCGAGCTTTCGAGAAAATAGATTTAATTGCCGCTCCCACCACTCCGACTCCGGCTTTCAAAATCGGGGAGAAGATGGAGGATCCTCTGGACATGTATCTCTCCGACGTCTTCAGCGTTCCCGTTAACCTTGCCGGAATTCCCGCGATGTCCGTCCCCGCCGGCGAAGTTAGTGGTCTTCCGATCGGGATGCAAATTATGGGAGGTAGTCTGTCAGAAAGGCAAATTCTTCGTGCCGGATATGGGTTTGAGGAGGCTTTCGAAAACTAGCCCCGGGTGGATCAATCCTTCAGATTTCGGGTGATAGTCTTTGGTCCTAACTGCTTTCATAGCCAGTTTAATTTCCTTCATAGTTACTCTTATTCTCTCCAGAACCATCATTTATTTGATGGATTCCCGAGGAATTGGCCAGTACATAAGAAGCTGGGGTCCTAAAGTTCATGAGCATAAAAGCGGTACCCCAACCATGGGGGGACTGGCCATACTCGGAGGAATTGGTTCTACACTTCTCTTTCTCTGGTTTTACTTCCCCCAGGGGAGGAATTACCTCCTCCTGTTCCTACTCGGAACTTTCGGTTTCGGAGCTATTGGATGTATTGACGACCTCCTGAGCATTTTAAGGTCCAGAGCAAAGGGATTGTCACCCTCGGGGAAGCTTCTGGCCCAGTTATCGGTAGGATTACTTTTGGTTTTCCTCTCCTTCCGGCTAATCAGTAAGCCAAACAACCTTATCCTTCCTTTCAGCTCCCTGATCGTGGGTATACCAACCGTACTCTATTATCTGTTAACCCTCTTCGTTCTTGTTAGCATCACCAACGCCGTCAACCTCACGGACGGCCTGGACGGACTGGCTGCCGGAGCTAGTTTAATTTCCGCCCTGGCGTTTCTGGGGGTAAGCGGAGCAACAGAAATCCCGATTTTTGCAGGCCTAATTGGGGCAATTC
>CAZTJJ010000155.1:0-4149 GCA_964614065.1 uncultured Thermotogae bacterium | reverse complement strand
TTAGAACCAGATACATTTCGTCACCAGCGTGCGCATCCGGAGGTCCAAAAAACGCACCAGGGGAAAGAACAAACTCGGTTTGGGTAATCAGATCAGTGCTTGCCCAAACCCAGACAATGTTACTTGTATAAGGCCGATCGGGGGGGTAAATCTCAGTGATCCTATCTTCTGGTTTAATTACAACAGGCTGTTTGTTGTCCGGTTCAAACGGAAATTCATAGTAAGCTTCGTACGACTTTTCTTCTTTTAAATATTCTCCATAATCCATGCGTATGCACCTCGAGAGTTTGTATTTACTGTTTTATCATAACTAGGTTAATTCATTACCATTCAGCACAAGGATACAAACAATAGCGAATAAAGTACTTAAATATCAATTCGCTGATGTATTAGCTATAGGGATATCCAGAGGAGTCCAAATCAGTCTGATATTTTTTCCACTCTTTTTCTGAAATCATTTCTTCCTTCCTATAGTATTCCCGGGCTTCGTCCAGAATGTTTTCTATTGCATCCTCTTCCTCGTTAGTCAAAGGTTTCGGTTCGTGTTTTTCCAATATTTTCTCCATCCCCTCCTTCGCGTGATCTACTAAGCTCTTTTTGCCCTTTCTTTTCCATTCTGGGTAGGCATACCTGTCCGCGACCTCTGGGACAAACTGTTCGCGTTTCCACCACTCTCTGGTATGAGCCTTATTAAGATACATGCCAGGAATTGGACCAGTCTCATTTATTAAATCAACAGCAAGAGTTTCTTCATCGACTCTAACACCCTCGATAAATCGACCTATCAGCCCCACAACATCATCATCTATTATCGCTTGCACTGGATGAAAGGCTTTCTCGCCATAAAGAGAACCCTGGTTCCAAATAGTGTGTGTTCCTGTTATAGCAGCAGTATATGTCATGATAGCTTTCTCGTAGCCACCCTGATAATCTATCATTTTTGAAGCGTGATAGTTTCCAGCGTCTGTAGGTACATCGTACTTCCGCCAAATTTGGTTAAATGCTGCCATGTGTAAAGAGATTCCGATAGCCCCAAATGCAGGAGACCCCGTGACCATATCCATTGGAAAGGAGAAATCTTGAGCTATTACTCTGCTTCTAGGTTCCACCAACTGAGCAAAGACAATCCCACCTATTATCTCCGCGTTATTCTCGACCATAGAACCAGCTATGGTCGCGGGTGAGGTTCCACCATAAGTAGCACCGGACACTATCTGAAGAGGGAATCCAGCTTCAAGTATCCGGAAACCGTTTTCAATAGCATCACCGTAAAAGGTTAAAGGTGGTGCAGCTGCCATTGTACTTTTGTACTCAATCCCAAGTGCTTTAGCCATTTTTATCATAAAAACTTCGCACCCTTTCTGATAATTGGCGCAAACAAATTTGCTAGAATTCCTCAGTCTAGCCGCAAAGCCTTCCAACATCGCCATAACTGAAGGTACGGACTTAAATCCGAACCAAGGAGTGTACCAAGGAACTAAATGAACATTATCCAAGGCATCAAGAACCTTCACGGTGTCATAAAACTCCTTTCTTGTCGGATCTCTAACATCCCATGTATCTAAATCAATAGTTTGTTGCCCCGGAAGAGGTTGAAAATAAGAAGTGTTACCTCCCCATATCATATCATTGCTTGAATCTCTAGCTTTGACCCGAAAGACGCTTGGGGCCTTTCTCAAACATTCCTCAACCAAGCCGGGAGGAAATCTAACTCGACTTTCATCAAAGTCCACATCGCAACCATTCTCTTCGAAAACCTTCAGGCCCTTTTCATGTTCAATCCTCAAACCAGTCTTCTGAAGAACATCCAAAGTCCCTCGATGAATGGCTTCCACTTGCTCATCTGTTAGGATTTCAAGCGGTTTAAAATTTCTAGAATAACCATTTAACACCATCGCTATGACACCTCCTCAATCGATATGAAAAACCTCTTTCATTTCAGCCCACCACTCCCCTTCTTCTCTAGATTGGAGAGGCTCTTGTAAAGGCTTTACCTCGTCCCACCATTCTTGTGTAACAGGATCATCCACCATTTTACGCATGTCTTCCTCGAAATCGTCACCTATATATTCAAAATAGGCAAAGAGGTAGCCATCGTGGTAAAAAATGGAGTAGTTCCGGATGTTACATTCTGTAATTGTTTTCAGGACTTCTGGCCATACGTTTTCATGATAATCAATATATTCTTCAACTTTCTCTGACTTGACTCTGATTACCTGACCGTGACGTTCCATGATTTCACCTCAATTGTTCAGCTGTCTCTTGGAAGCGAAAGGAAACTATTAAGAAATTCCGCGACCTCACACGTTTGTAACTGAATGATCAAGAACTCCTTATGCTTAATTGGAAGACTTTTGATCTTCAACTAATTGTCTGGCTATAACGGGAGCTTCTGTGGCCGTCGGGCCGTATGCATCAGCTCCAATTTCATCCGCAAAATCTTGGGAAGTTGCCGCACCACCAATCAGCACGCTAACCTTTTCTCGTAATCCCCGTTTTTCTAATGTTTTAATCACCTTCTTCTGCTCTGACGCTGTCGTGGTCATCAGAGCTGACATTGCCAGGATATTAGCATTGTGTTTTTCGATCTCCCCCACAAACTCTTTTGAATTGCAATCTACCCCGACGTCAATGACCTCGAAACCTTCAGTCCTCAACATAGTAGTAACAAGCTTTTTTCCGATATCATGGATATCCCCCCTCACAGTTCCCAGTACAACTGTACCAATAGAGGGCTTTTCCTTACTTTGATTAGCTATTGCCTCATTAATAACCGGCATTGCTGCCTCCATAGCCTCAGCAGCACCGGACAAGTCGGGTAGAAAGAGCTCGCCTGTACCAAATTTCTTCCCAATCACCCTAATGGCTTCTGTCATGGCATTAGACGCTTCCAAAGGGTCAATATTTTCTTCCACTGACTTAACGGCCCATTCTCTAGCTTTCGTGGGATCGTAATTGAGTATAGCTTCCTGCAGAGATTCGAGAATCTTTTCCTTCACTGGAGATCCCTCCGGTTGATGATGAATTTTTACCACAAACTACTTCAACTTGATCTAAATCCGTGAAACAACCTTTGTTTTTATTCATCCGCTCGTTAATCTAACGCTTCACTTCCAACAACACTAAGTTTACAGTTTATCGAATAACATTACATTCCTAATTTCAGCAGACTACTTTAGTACCTTCAGTTCAACAACTGGTATAGCCCAAAACCAGGATAGATTGGTATCTCAGTTACAACTTGGGTCCCTGATCGGTGTCTATGGTTTGAATGAATCGTCAAGCAGAGACCTTTTCAAGGTGTCCAAGAAAGATTAACACGAAACCTAAGACTTTAGTCTTTCCGGTGCCCTACAAATACAAACTCACAGACGACGTTTATCAGTTTATAGATGAAGCTTTATGCCTTCTATACCCAACTTGTTAACAGCAGATAAGCGGAAGGTGTCCAAAATGGGCTTAGGTATCTCAATATTTACCATATTTGTAACCTGTTTCGTACATCGACACTATGTTAGCAGGAGGAGTACCCGCTTGGATATTATGGGGTTGTGTAAATATAAATCCCCCACCCTTTTTAAATACCTTGGTGCAGTTCTTCGAATACTCTCTGACATCTTCTGGCGATTTTTGTGGCAAAACGTGTTGCGGGTCCACGGCGCCTCCCCAAAAGGTTAAGTAATCGCCAAACTCTTTCTTTAAATACTCTGGCTCCATTCCCGTTGTACCAAGCTGGACCGGATTCAGAATATTTACTCCAGCATCTATCAAATCCGGAATGTATTTGGTGATTGCTCCATCTGAATGGAATATCACGTAGTAGTCAGTGTTATTGTATACGAAGTCGTAAAACTCCTTTATATACGGTATAAACATCTCTTTGACTGTATCTGGTGAATATATTCCCGCTTTGTTTCCCCCTAGATCGTTGTACATAATTACTGCATCCACGTTATCACCAGCGACTTCGTTTAATATTTTAACTCTCTCTTTCCAAACATGATTGAGCTTTTCCATTAAGGCATGGACTAGTGGTTTATCGCCAACGGAGGCTTTGTAGAATTTAGCGTTACCCATCAGTGGCCCCCCTATATCTGTCCATCCACCGACGATATCGGCAACGATGAATTTATCTGTCTCTCCCCTGAG
>CAZTJJ010000154.1:0-4157 GCA_964614065.1 uncultured Thermotogae bacterium | reverse complement strand
TTATTTGAACTGATATAATCTAGAATAACCAATGTGAAGGACACACCATATGATTCGTAAAGAAAGAGCTGTACACTACTTTTTGATTTTCTGTCTCCTCGTCATTTGTTGTTTGCTGCAGTCAGCTCTTGTGGTATGTGGTCAGGCCCGGATAAGTACGACCGAGGATTTTATCGCGCAAGTGGAACAAGAATACAGCCAAATCGAGAAGTTGACGGCAACGGTAGAAATGCTCGGCGTCAGTCCCGCCCTGACTATCAAGATATGGGCGATTACTGATACTAAGCTGCTCCGATTGGAATACTTGGAGCCCCAGCAGATGAAAGGACAGTTTTTTCTTTTGAAGGAAGATTTTTTGTATCAGTACATGCCCGCCCGGGATTTAATTATCAAAAAGGACTTGACCCAGGCCAATATCCCCGTAAAAGCAGCAAACCTTACGCCCGATTATCTAATGGAATTAATCCATTCGGAAGAACTGGAAGTGAAGCTAGTAGGTAGGCCCATGAGCTTGGAGTTTTCCGTCATGGATTTGATGGATGTAAGTAAGACCAAACTGGAGAACGGTGATTACTCTTTTACACCGTTAAAATCGGAGGGGACTGGCAAGGTTGCTGATCTGTATGTTACCATGGCCCGCTCGGGACTGTTGTTGTCGCATTACGTTCTGGACATCGTCCCCAGGGTTGCAAAATATCAGTTTGCTCGCCAGATTATTGTTTTTGATCCCCATACTTACTTACCCACCGAACTTGTTACTTATCTTCCCGAGGAGCCTGAAAAACCGGTGCGGACTAAAGTATTGGAAAGCAGTGCTACTGCTACTTTTGATTCTGAAACAATAAAAGAGTTACCAAAAAGTGCTGAAATAATCTCAGGTTAAATATATATCAGGGGGGTACTGATGTGTGGAATAATTGGATATTTAGGTAAACGAAGTGCTCAGTCCATTTTGTTATCCGGGTTAAAGAAACTTGAGTATAGAGGTTACGATTCCGCAGGGGTTGCGATTGTTTCCGACGGAAATTTACAAGTTAAAAAAATGGCGGGGAAAATTTCTAATTTGGAAAATGCCTTGATTGACTCGCCTATGTCCGGGTCCGTCGGGGTTGGCCATACCCGCTGGGCAACTCATGGAAAACCAGATGACGTTAATGCTCACCCTCACAGCAGCTGTAATAACAAATTTAGTCTCGTTCACAATGGGATTATTGAGAACTATCGTGAGCTGAAGACCAGTTTAGAGACAAAGGGCCACCACTTTACTTCCGAGACGGACACCGAGGTAATTGTTCACCTAATCGGCGAACAGTCCGGATCTTTGAGGGATAGGGTTCAATCTGCGGTTAATTTAATTGAAGGTACCTTTGCCATAGGAGTTATCTCGGCAGATGAGCCTAATACGATCGTGGGTGCGAGGCGTGGTAGTCCGATGATAGTTGGTTCCACCGACGGAGAAAAATTTCTGGCCTCCGACATCCCGGCAATACTGGAGTACACCAGGGACGTGATCTATCTCGAAGACAATGAGCTGGTAACTCTAAATGAGTCTCAAGTTGAAGTAACGGATTTCAACGGTAACCAGGTTGAAAAGAAACCACGACACATAGATTGGAATCCTGTAGCGGCCCGTAAAGAGGGTTATAAGCATTTTATGCACAAGGAGATTCACGAGCAGTCTCAAGCGGTGAGCGATACTATCCGGTCCAGAAGGTTTAAAACTGAAGGCTTGTCCTGGGACGAGGGAACTCTGGAAGAAACAACTGTCAAAGAAGTTGACAAAATGTTTATTGTGGCTTGCGGAACCTCTTCGTATGCAAGCCGGGTTGCAAAGTATTTATGGGAGGACTACCTTACCATCCCCATTGAAGTGGAGCTGGGATCGGAGTTCCGGTATAGGAATCCGCCTTTAGATAAGAATTCCCTTGTTATTGGCGTGTCTCAGTCTGGAGAAACTGCGGATACTCTTGCCGGGCTGGAGAAAGCTAGAGATAGTGGGGCCACGATTATCTCCGTGCCCAACGTCCTGGGCTCTACCATAACCCGAAGATCAGATGCGGTATTGTACACTCATGCAGGTCCGGAGATAGGAGTTGCCTCTACCAAGGCGTTTACTTCTCAGTTAATTGCCCTTTCTTTATTGGGGCTGGAGTTGGGGCGCATGCGGGGTGCAATAGCCAATTCTGAGGCCAGGGAGAGGGCTTCTGTGCTGGATAAGGCTCCCGCTTTGGTCCGGGAACAGTTGGATACGGAGGCAAAGATCGTAGAACTGGCGGAGTCCTACTACGAAAAAGAGAATTTTTTGTTTTTAGGTAGAGATATTCTTTATCCTATTGCACTTGAAGGTGCTTTGAAGCTAAAAGAGATTTCCTATATTCATGCCGAAGCATATCCGGCTGGAGAGTTAAAGCACGGGCCGATTGCGCTGATAGACGAGAGGATGCCTGTCGTCGCTTTGATCACGAAAAATTCGGTCTACGACAAAGTCTTTTCCAACATTGAAGAGGTCAGAGCGAGGAAGGGTAAAGTGATCGTACTGACTGACGACTTATCTGGTGAAGTAGAAAATATTGCTGATGAACTGATTCCACTTCCTCGCACTCAGAAAACTCTTACCCCGCTGATCTTTACCATTCCATTGCAGCTTCTTGCTTATCACATCGGCGTTCTCAGAGGAACCGACGTTGATCAACCTAGAAATTTGGCGAAAAGTGTAACAGTTGAGTAGTTAAAATTGCCTTAAAAACCTTAGGTCGTTACGGTAGAACAACCGAATGTCGTCAATTCCATATTTTAACATTGCCATCCTGTCGACCCCGAGCCCCAGCGCAAAACCCTGGTAAACCTCTGGATCGTAATTTACCGCTTCTAGAACGTTGGGGTCTACCATCCCCGATCCCAGGATTTCTAACCATTCGTGACCATCCGGCCTCATTATGTCTACTTCTGCACTTGGTTCCGTGAACGGGAAATAATCCGCACGGAATCTCATCTTAAATTCCGGACCGAAGAACTTCTCAATGAAAGTCTTGGTCACGTATTTTAGATTTGCGAAAGACAGGTCTTCGTCGACCCACAACAGTTCTACCTGAAAAAAGACTGGATAATGGGTGGCATCTGGAGTATCTCTGCGAAAGCATTTTCCCGGACAGATAATTTTTACAGGTGGATCATTGTTCTCCATTACCCTGATCTGTACCGGTGACGTATGCGTCCTTAGTAGAGTACCCTCGTCTATATACAGTGAGTCCCACTCGTCACGAGCAGGATGTAGTTCAGGTATGTTTAGTGCTTCGAAATTATAGTAATCTGTTTCGATCTCTGGACCCAGAGCTTGCGAGAAACCCATCCGTTTGAAGATATCTATTAATTCGTCAAGTACCTGGGTAAGTATATGAAGTTTGCCGGTTCGACGCCGCCGACCCGGCAACGTAACATCTAGGGATTCCTGCTCGAGTTGTTTTTCCTGCTCGAGTTGTTGGAGTTGGTTTTTCTTTTCATTTATTCTCTCGTCCAGTGTAGATTTAAGTTGATTAATCCGCTTTCCGGCCTTTGCCTTGTCCTCGTCAGGAAGTTTACCCAACTCGTTGAACAAATCAGGAATCTTGCCCTTACGACCCAGGTACTTAATTCGGACCTGCTCGCAGTCATCCAGAGAGTCTAAATTTTCTAGTTCTTTGTATGAATCCTGCTTGATTTGCTCAATTTCGCCCAATAATTCTTTCAGTTTTGCCATCTACGTTCCCTGCAGTAAAATTAGCATTTGTTATGGTTGAATCCCTACTGTTTAAAAATTTGTAGAAGGTACAGGCGTTACGAGACTACTTCTTTTTGTAGCCCTTGCCGTTATTGGTTGTTTTCAAGTTGTTTTGTACCTGTTCAGTAAAACCCTTGCCTGCAGAGAATTTGGGTGTTACTTTGCTTGGTACGTCGATTTTTTCACCAGTTTTGGGATGTCTTTTGACGGTTGCTTTTCTTGGATTGGGTTTGAAAGTGCCAAAATTAACCAGACGTACTGGTTCACCTTTGGAAACTTCTTCGGTAATGGTGTTTACCACTTTGTCCACCAGCTCTCTACATTCTTGCTTCGTGCAATCAGAGCTTCGGTATACTCTGTCTACCAATTCTCCTTTGTTCATTAAGAAGAACCTCCTTAA
>CAZTJJ010000153.1:0-4166 GCA_964614065.1 uncultured Thermotogae bacterium | reverse complement strand
ACCATTACCGGAGCTTCCACGGGTTGACGGGGGGTTATTTGTGTTACCATCATTGTCCTGGCTCCCTGTTGAACTATCAACAGCACCAGAGTTTGTGTTTCCATTATTTGAAGAAGAGGCGGTCGGTTGATTTACTTGGCTGGTATTTACGCCCGAGGAACTCCCCGAAGAGGAGCCTTGTGGCTCGGATGAATTGTTCCCATTGCTACCACTGGATGAAGCTCCAGATGAAGAACCCCCTGAAGTGGAAGGTGGGTTGTTGTTCCCGTCAACTCCACCATTTTGCTCACCACCACTGGTACTGCTTCCATCCTCTTTAACAACCAAATTCTCGTGCAATTCACCCTTACCTTGAAGTTCTACACTGGTCTGCTGGTTAGGAGTAGATGTCTTATTCGTCACTCCCCCGTTGGACCAATCTAGATGAAGGGATACTTGATGTCGGCTTGCAAGCTGGGAAAGGCTTATCTTTCCTAAACTTTCCACGGTCAGCCCCTTACTATACATCATGTGGCTCACAGCTTGGGCAGCTGCGTTTCCTTTCTTGCCGTCAATTTCCAATTGAATTGTAGGGTTACCTAAAACTGTAGAAACGCTGAGATCACCTAAACTATTAACTGATCCCCCGTTCTTGAGAAATTCAGTCGTCGTCAAAACTCTACCGGAGCCGTTTGTCCCCTTGATGTTAAAACTGCATGTACCAGGGTTTACGTTACCATTGAGTAAAACTTTTCCTTTAGAGTTTAACTCTCCCTCGCTTTTGTACTTCTCAGTTAAAGTCTTAACAACTACAGAGCCATCTTTGCCTTCAAGATCAATTTCCACGTTGGAAAGACCGGCGATCTGATTGAGATCTATCACACCCTGACTATGTAACTCATAAGAATGCTTATATTTCTCCGTCACCATTTCTGACATTGCATTTCCATATTGGCCGTTCGAAAACAATTCTACTCCGGAATGATTTACATACTGATAAAACTCAATCTTTCCACGACTTTGAACAGTATTAAAATTCTGATAATTGTTTGCCATTACTTGAGTTGTAGCCGTGCCGTTTTCGCCATTAGCATAAATAATCAGTGGACGAGGATCAGTCATCTGAATTCCTACGCTGGGAGGAACTTCAAATTCGTAAATTCGTTTCCCCTCCACAGCCAAAAATAGTAGAAGCAATACCCCGAGAATCACACTTATTACAAAAACCTTCTTCATTTCTTACCTCCTACATTGCTTAAACCGTAAATTGACCTATTCATCTTCATCACTCTCGGGCTGAAAAGCAGGTTCCTTGGATACAAACTTAATGTAAATTTCCCCATCTTCCTCCGTAAAGAGAGCCAGTCCGGTTTTAAACTTGGAATCGTCAGAAAAGAAACTACTAAAATCACTAGATTGCCAACCTTCGGAATCCCAGGAGAAAGCGCTGGAAGGACCTATAAGTAGTTCGTAACTTTCACCTTTTAGAGAGAAGCTCGTCAACGATAATTTCGCCTTCCTTCCTTTAATTATGCTGGGATCAATTTCATCCTCGGTGCTAATGAACAGATAGCTGTTTTCCTCTTTCGGTTTATTTAAGCTCGAAGGATCTTTAACAATTAAGCCCAGCAAGCCGTTTTCCTCGTTTAGAGCTAATTCCCATCCCTTCCGATTGGACATTACAGTGTTAGTCCATTCATCCGAGATCTGAAGGTTCAGTTCTCCATTATTTTGATCCATGCTCTTAAAGACTATTTTGTCTAGGTTAAGGTTTTCTCCAAGAGAGGCAGTAAATAAATAGATAAATTCCCCTTCTTTCTCCTCAGCTGCGATAACTGGGGAAGAAAGTATTGCTATGGCTAGTGTTAACAAGATTATTTCTTTCATTTCATCTTCCCGTAATTCACTACAGTGTTTACGGCCCAACAATTACTTGACCATAATCTTCAAACTTAAACTGAGAAAAGACTTCAAGATACCCAAATAGAAGCTCCGTACTAAAATCTCCCCACCCTTCGAGTAACTCGTGAATTGTAATTACTGTATTCTGGTCAGATTGCCCGTGAAAATAGAATGTACCATTTCCATTTGCCCAACCATTAGTATTTTCTACGAACTTATCCGTGCCACTCTGCGGAAAAGACCCATACAAATAGCTTTCCAAAGTACCCGAATTCGTTCCTGTAATTTTTAATACTGACCAGGTATTTCCAATTGCAAAATTTGGATTGGAATCGAGGAAAGTTCCCAGATCGCCAATTTGAGAAATTTCATAATTACCCGAAGCCATTGCGATCGAATTGTTTATTCCGCCAAATAATTCATTGAAAACTAAAGAGCCGTTTTCTATCAATACTCCATAGTTATCGCCAGCAATATAAATTCCGGTTCTGCTGTCTTCTCCCTCTGAAGCATTTGATCCTTTATAGATACTTTCCGTGTCTATAAAACCAGAACCGATGAATATAGCATTTCGGCTAATGTTTGTTTCGGAGCTATCTGCTTTCACAAATTGATCCAAAACCGTTCGGCTCCCTGTGGAACCTGTTACAGTAATCTTATCTAGAGCCCATTTAGTATCTGTAATTACGGTCTGGTTAGAATCTCCAAATCCTTCGTGATATATATTTTCTTTACCGGATAAAAGAGTTATTGTAATATCATCTGACGATATAGTTTCGGAAGCCAGCGTAGTGTTATAGGGAATAAATACCAGCAAAGTTAGCAAAACCAAGCTCATTGCGGCTAACAGCTCCGCCTTAATCTCAGGCAAAAAACTTTTCCAAACTTCTATCATATTTATTTTCATTGAATTATTCACCACCTATTTTTCTGTAGATTCTCTCTCCTCACATATTTGGATTCGAAGATATTTAACAATTTCCATCGCATTTCATTGCATATACGTACGCCCATCTACCAACTTTTTGATGAGAACAACAGGCCCAAGAAAATGTATTTATCTTGGGCCTGTATAATACTCAATTTAATTTGATATTATTAAAATGCAGTACATTTTATAAAATAATTTGAGAAAATTATTAGTCTGCATTCCACCACTGTGAGCCGATATGCATTGTTCCATATTCGTCTATTCCTTCAACGAATGCATAGTAGTTCCTGTCTCCAGATTCACCAAAAGCGTCCGACCCAAGGTTCAGTGTATCCCAAGCGCCACGGCCGTAAGGTTCCCATGTTCTGCTATAGACATTAAATTCGTCGTCTCGGACAAAACCGGTGCCACCCGAAAAGCTACCCAACTCAGGCATGACGAATTGCCATGCGCCAGATTCGTTGCCTACGATTGATCCTGAGAAACTCTTGGAGTAATAATTTGCATCATAACCTACAAAGCCCTGGCTATGGACAAATCTGTCATCATTAAAATTATTCTGGTGACCTTTAGTATCTAATATATATAGATTATCTCTGACTTCATATTCTTGAGCAGAAATTTCCATATTGTGTTCAGAAATTATGTCAAGTCCATCAGGTGCATCGGTCGCAATATCTAGCAGTTTAAATGTTGAGTGGTCTTCAAAAAGCCCACTTCCTGTTGAGGTCGCACCAATATTTGTATTCCTAATTTCATCCCCTAGAAATCCACCCATTCCTCCTTCAATTGATCCGGTCCAGGCGTTAGAATATTCATACTTTGTTACTCCTGCCCTGGGAACTTGATCCTCATTCCAGTCTTCTCTCTCAACAAGTCCCATAATATAAGTATCGCCGGCCCCTGTACCACTCCAATATCCGCTCAGTTCTGCTTCCGGGCCGTCATAGGCCATAACTGATAAAGTGAGTACTGACACAGTTAAAATACTGAATAAAACGATCCAAATCTTTTTCATCTTCATCTTCAAAACCTCCTAATGGTTTTGGATTGTTGTTTGTAGTACCCTGCAGCTACGCCGCCATTAGAAGACTTCGGCAGCTAAGCGTTCTAGTACTTTATTTAGTTCAATGTTCAACTTTCACAACTTCTTTATTTCTTCCGCGAAAATCGAGCTTTGAACTAGACCTTAGCTTTGCGCCCCTGGATCGCTCCAAGTTTGCCTTTGTCGGGCCTTCTTTTAGGCCGTAGCTTTGCGCCCCGGTCTTTCGACCGGTTTGCCTTTAGGCACTTGTTCGTACTGCCCTATGCAGCACGGTTACTTCGTCATGCCGTGCCAAAGCTTTTTCCAATC
>CAZTJJ010000152.1:2671-4182 GCA_964614065.1 uncultured Thermotogae bacterium | reverse complement strand
GATGATAGCAACTCGAAAATATCCTTTCGTGCAACATTCTATGTAAGAGTGTTGCAAGCTAAAATAGATAAAGAATTCCCGCTCAAGACCTAACTCTCGACAATTAAACTCACATCATCAATTCTAAATGTTGTAGGGTCAGTGTCATTTGAGTTAGCAATAAAGTTTATCCTAATGGTTTGGCCTTCATAACTAGAAATATCTTTGGAAACTTGAGTATACTCGCCTAATGTACTCTGATTGGAGCTATCAAGTACACGTACATTCTCCAAGTAATTATCGGATGTGTCACGAAGAGTTACCTGTAAAAGATCTTCACGACTGGTACTTGGTTCATCTGATGTAATATTGTACCAGAATTTCAAGGTAGCAGTGCTTATTCCACTTGGGATAGTTACAGTTTGATACATTTCCCCATAAGCATCGTTCTTATGGTATCCATCACTATCAACGCCGCCTGCTGAGTAACCCGGGGAGGTTCGATAGGAAGACAGAGTAGTTCCCGCCCAGAAATCACCTGAAAGATTCCAGTTACTTTCACCGGAAGAAAAACTTCCGTTATCAATAAGGTCTGCAGACTCACTTTTTGTCTGAAAATACAGCATGTTTGAGACATCGCTTTCCCCTCCGGCATCGGTGTAAGACTTCATATTCCATCGATATTGCTTACCAGTCTCCAACTTGCCACTGGGAACGGTGTGAGAGGTTCCCGTGACGTATTTGTCGTAGATAATGTTTGAGGAACTGGAAGAGTACTCACTTATCGACAAGCCATAATAGTCCGCGCCAGATACGCCGTTCCACTGTAGGGTTGGGGTGAGGTCATCGATTTCCGGTCCTGGTCCGGAGGTGGATCCTGGTGAAGTGATTTCTGGAGGTAAAAGTTCCTGCATACTAAGAATAGCTGCCTCATACGCCGTGCCTCCTGCTGGAACTGTTACCGTTCCAGTCCAGTCCTTGTAACCTGATTTGGTTACCTTTAATGAATGGTCTCCCGAGTCCAAATTATCTATTGTTAGGTAACCGGAGGAAGGGGCTTCACCTTTGTAATCACTGTCAACGTACACTTTAGCTTCGCCGGGGTCAGACTCTACCTTTAGGGTACCCTTTTCCGGTGGAGGTTCTTCTCCGCTAATACCCTCAGACCGTTCATTGTTCGTCTCGTTGGATTCTGAAACATTACTATCCGGATTAACTACGGCCCTAATTGTATGTTCATTTGTATCGGAGGGCCAAGTGAAGGCACTCCAACTTGCAGTACGAATACTTCCAGCTGATAGACCGTTAAGCTGTGAATGGCCTTGATAAGTTCCATCAAAGTAAAACTCTACGTAGAAACTGTTATTTGCATCTTCATTACCTTGGTTCTTAACTTCTATAATGATATCTGTGTATTCCGTAGCAACGGGGGGATCGGGATCGGTCCGTATATCGGATACTACCAAGTCTGGGCTCGTCTCTTTAACCAAATCAACCGTCTTGCTGTCGGAGTCAGTAACCCCATCGTAACT
>CAZTJJ010000152.1:0-2571 GCA_964614065.1 uncultured Thermotogae bacterium | reverse complement strand
TGCTGCTTTCGCTGACCTGGTCGGGACCAGTTACGGTTATGTGGTCCAGGGATTTTGGTTGTTTGTCCGTTGTAAAGGTTTGATCGGCGCCACAACCCTCCCCCTCGCTGTTGGAAGCACAGATTGTGTAGTGATAAGTGGTATCGGGATCGAGGTCAGTAACGTTTGCGGTAAATTCTCCGGTAGAACTTGTCGACTCTTTACTTGTGGACTTGCCATAATAACTTTCTTTACCGTATTCAAACCAGACCTGGCAATCAGTTCCGCCCGTCGAATCCAGATTCCCTTCCAGGATCGCAGAAGTGTCGGTAATGTTTGAAGGAGAACCGATGGATACGCGTGGGGAGCTCATCTCTTTAACCAAATCAACCGTCTTGCTGTCGGAGTCAGTAACCCCATCGTAACTATAGCTTGCCTCCACCGTGCATGATTTGTCCGAAGGCAAGCTCCTTACGTTCAGTTGGCCGCCGGAGATGCTTGCATAGGAGGAGTTCTCGCTCCAGCTAGCACTATTGGTGACCTCCGAGCTGCTCCCGTCGTCGTAGTGGGCGGTGGCGGTGAACTGACCAGTGCTGCTTTCGCTGACCTGGTCGGGACCAGTTACGGTTATGTGGTCCAGGGATTTGGATTCTCCCTCTATAGTAATTGACTTACTTCGTATATTATTGCCTTCATTGGATTCATCAATGCTTTCATCGCCATCAGTATAAACATTCAGATACCAATCTCCTTTGGGTAACGAAGGAACTGTTATCTCCCTTGTTTTGGTCTTCTTCGACTGGTCCTCTAGGGTCATGTTGAAGATCTCTGGTTCATAGGGTATTTGTCCGCCTCCGTTAGGGTCTTCAGAGAAGTAGATTCTGTTTTGAAATTCCTTTGAAACTGGACCGCCAATATTTTCAATTGTAAAGTCAACTGAGATAGTGTTCCCATCTTGAACTGAAGAGTCGGAGAGATAAACGGATGTTACGGTGAGGTCAGTTTTTTTACTCATGGATACATTACGTTGATCGGTACTAGTAGCTCCGTTAGAGTCTGTCGCCGTTAAGGTAATTTCGTGGGTACCTAGAGATAGACTATCAACGGTGATCTCTTTACCGGTGCCTAGCTGGTCATCCTTATTTGAATCCCACACAAGAGAATTACCAGTTAGTTCGCCATCCTCAGGATCAGTAGCTTCGCCCTTAAAAGTTATTTTTTCTCCCTTCCTGTATATAGATTTTTCAGGGGAAATCGTTGTAATAGAAACATTTGGGGGCTGAGCAGATGTAACCTCTAAAGGAAACTCATGGTCACCATTCGTGGGTCCGCTGATATAGGTAAGATATTCGATCATGGGGAGGAGTGAAACGTTAGCTACTGCATCCCATGCTTCTTTCCCAGCCTCTCGAGCATATGGCCATAATATCTCGACAATTGATTTTGCTCCTTCGATGGGGCCATATTCGTTTTCTTTAACTTTCTGTTGTATATCTCTTATCTCTTCAATATTATCGGTTACTGCATCTTTAAAACCCGATATGGCAGGCATCCAGTCGAGAATTTGTAACCCAACAGCTAAATTAGCGTCTAGGATGATGGTTACTTTTCCCCCTGCAGGAGGGAACTTAAGCTCTAATGCACCATAATTTTGCTTGCTTCCAGTTGGTCCTAGCCAGCCGAGCGTTGGGTCGATTGCGTGGCCGTATTCAAGGAGGGGATCCGCTGGATCTGAAGGGCTCCAACTCTTGTCCGTATAAGGCGGTGGCAGACTTGATTTTACTTTAACGCTATACCAGTGACCTCCGTAAACTAGGTGTGACTTAGCCCAAAATCGCACCTCTACGACCCCTTCGGAGGAAGAATACGATACAATCTCCTTATCTGGTTTTAACTTTTTTGGCATTAAATCTCTTGGCTTGGTTTCCAATGTATCAATGACATTATCTTTGAAATGGCCTAAAGCTACCCGACCAGAATTCCATTTTGACTTTACCCATCCTCCAAACCCCTGAGCTTCCACTCTAGTGGTAGAGCTAACAGTTCCAGAAGTAATACTAAACATTGGTATCTGCAACGAAATGCTTCCACCATTAGCATTTAACTCACCGCCAAACCCATAACCACTATTTTCCCCTAAATATGCTGGTGTCCATCCCTTATCTGTCCAATGGAGCAACAAAACCGTATTTGGGTTGATATCGCTAGGGATATCAAAGGTTAGCTTAACTTTTTTGTCGGTGTTGCTATTTTTATTCGTAGACAAATCGACGTTATAGACGGAGTCCAACGGTATGAATCTTGAGATGGCTGTGAGGGGTTAGAGTTTTTTGAAACTTGAATTTTATTCTTCACACTTGTAGAGGAAGCTTTAGCTGCAGTATTGATTTCTGTTGAAGAACTTGGTACAGAAACTATGAGACCTAGGCCTGAATCGAATTCCGTTCCCTCGCTTTGATCGAAGGTTTTTTCGCTAGTTTCCACTGTAGGTTGTTCAACATGGATAATTTCACTCGTTGTAGTTTCAGCTCCTTGATCATCCACTGTGGTCAATGTAACTGTGTAATCTCCAGCTGCACCAAAACCATGTGT
>CAZTJJ010000151.1:0-4211 GCA_964614065.1 uncultured Thermotogae bacterium | reverse complement strand
GCCAAAAGGCCAAGTTCTGCTGCCCTGATAAGACTGTTAAAGATTACTTGCATAGATCCTTTTGTCAGCCAATTTTCATTTGTCGATGGAACATATCGTATTACTAACGAATCCGCAGTAAATCAAAGTTTGTGGAGTGAATGTTTGTAAGTTCAGCTGGCTTTACGTGTGCATCCATTATTGATCAATTTTTTGTTAAACTTACCCACCGACAACTATTAAAATTAAGATCAAACTGAACATCAATTTGATCACTGATATAGATGATCTGGTGACGTAACGTGCCACGAGTTAAAAATACCCAAGTCTGCTAAGGCTATTAACGGTAACTTTTAGATTTTCATTCGGCAAATTTTGTGTTTTTTACGCATACTTACTAAAAACCCTCTGGTTTTTTTATCTCAAGGAGCGTAAGTGTTGATCGTAAGTGTTTAAAGTTTTTGTTTAAATCGCGGGCAACTTGTTTTCTTTTTAGCAATATAACATAAATTTTGACGCAATTCAAGAAATTTAAAACTTGAATATTGTAAATTTAAAACTTGAATATTGTGACTACAATAACGATATGGCCACATTAGGTCCTAAATTGAGCGACTTTCTCGCTCCTAACCAATCTCTATTACAGAATACACCTACAAATTACTCCTCTTTAATCAACTGTGTTCTCAAATTGGACATACGGCTAACCTACATTTTTCAATAAACGTGTAGGATCTGTTCAGCCCAGGTAGCTGTTTTTTGAAACCAAGTAGTGTGAAGGCTATAATTCGAATCAAAGATGGAAAAATAGGAAGTGATAGATATGGTTGATAGTATCTTAGAGAAACATATGTCAAGAGAAATTATTACCGTTCCCCCCGATAAGCCTATTATGGAAGCTCGAAGTATGATGGAGGAGAACAAAATACGCAGGCTCCCTGTAGTTGAAGACGGAGAGCTCGTAGGAATCGTCACCGAAGGCGATATACAGGAGGCCGGACCATCTGATGCCACAAGTTTAAGTATCTGGGAAATGAATTATCTTCTTTCGGAGACGACTGTGGGCGAAATCATGACAAAGGACGTTTACACGATTTCTCCTGACCACACTCTGGAGGAAGCTGCCTCCATAATGCGAGAAAACAAAATAGCCGGCCTTCCTATTGTGCAAGACGGTAGGCTGGTAGGCCTTGTCACGGAGTCCGACATATTTGACACTATTATGAAGCTAATGGGGTTTGGCTCAGAGAAGAAGAACAAAAGAATAACCGTAGTTACAGAAGATAAACCGGGAACTCTTTTAAAAGCTATAAAGCCAATTACTAATACCGATGGGAACATCATTAGTGTATTCTCCCATAAGGACGAAGAACGTAACCAATACGAGTTTATCTTGAGAGTGGAAGCTCCCGATATAGACGAAACTATAGAGAGCATGAAGGATCACGGTGTCAGGGTGGTCAACGTTCGGTAGCGAACTCTTGGCTTCGAGTGCGCATTTATAACAGTCGTATTGTCTTTTGATTCTTTTCATACCAATAATCTCTGTACTTCAGTTATCTAGTAAAACAAGTCACGGTGATTTCGAATATTTTAGCTTGAGTGTTCAACTGCTTTGATCAGTGAGGGTTATGTTTTAACATTAGGGGTGTTATCAGCCCCCCGGGGATAAAATGAGCAAGTGAGAATTGACTAACTGTGGAAGAGATCTAAGTGCAAGTAATACATCTTTCCGACACACATCTTGGCTACCGAGAGTTTCAGAAAATCGACCCGAAGACGGGAATCAACCAAAGGGAACAGGACGTATATGATGCATTTGAACGGGTCGCGGATAGGATTCTTCAGTTAGAACCGGATTTAGTGTTGCATGCTGGAGATTTATTTGATAGCGTGCGCCCGACGAACCGGGCCGTAAATATGGCCACGGCACAGTTTTCGAGGCTGTCTAGAGCGAATATACCCACGGTTCTAATTGCGGGTAACCACGATACCCCAAAAATCGCTACAACTGGAACCATAACCCAATCTCTCGATGCGCTTCCAAGTATCGAAGCGGTTACTTCTGATTCCGGTTCGAACCAGAGAGGTTATAGAAAAATCCCTGTGGATCGGGCACTTGTACATGCGGTTTCAGATGCGCCAACCGAAGAGGAGTTGGCGGGCTGGATTTCCTCCCTTGAGCCCGATGATAACTACCAGTGGAACATACTGGTACTTCACGCTGGTGTGAGATCGCTCGCCCAGGAGATTTTTTCAGGGGAGTTTAACGAACATCACGTGGACAAAGATTTATTGGATCGTGGGCAATTCGATTATATTGCACTGGGACATTATCATAAGCGGATGGAGATAAAGTTATCCTCAACTACTATAGCTTACTACTCTGGCGCTACTGAGAGGTTTTCTTTTAACGAATCTGAATACAGTCCTGGGTTTCTTCGGCTTGGATTTTCTGAGGAAGGGATAACCTGCACAGAAGAGCTGGTTCAAACCAGAGATTTTATCAGATTGGAGCCCATAGACTGCAAAAGCCTCACTGCCCGTGAAATTCAGGCTAGGATAGAGAATGCGTTACCCGAACGCGATGAAAGGGCTAAAAGCTTACTTTCCTTAAAATTGACCCGGATCAATCCGGGAACTTATTCCGTACTGGCAGAGGAGTACCTCGATGATTTACGGGACAGGATGCTGGAAACCAATCTTCAGATATACACTCCGGATGAAGTAGAAATGAACAAGGTTTCTCTCCACTTTTCCGATCTCAGGACTGAATTTGCCGATTTTATTAACAATCGAGCTTCAGTTGACCAGGACATCGACGTGGAGGATTTGATATCTACGGGTCAAAATTTTTTAGGGGAAGCAATGGGGGAGGAAGACAAAACGTGATTATTCGGGAGCTGGATCTCGAAAATTTTAGGTGTTTCAAGGATCAGCAATTCGTCTTTCCCGAGGGAGTAATCGGTATCCTTGGTCCCAACGGGTCGGGCAAGTCCTCCATCCTCGAGGCTATATCCTGGGTGCTTTATGGTAGTACTGCTATAAGGACAAACCGTGAGGACCTTCGTCTTGACGCTGTGAGTGATAGTGCTACCTGTAGAGTTCGTATAAACTTTGAACTTGATGGAGAAGTTTTTGAGCTTCAACGCGAGATGACAGGAAGGAGCCTTTCCACCAGTGCGTACCTAAAAAGCGCTGAAGGAACTGTTGTAGAAAGCTTTCAGGGTGTTACTCAATACATAGAGGAGAAGTTGCTTCGGATGAAGGAAAGTTCTTTTTTTCGCAGTGTGTTTTCTCGGCAGAATGAGGTGAGGGAACTATCACGGGTTGGTCCCGAGAAACGCCGGCAGCTATTTGCCAAGCTTCTCAGCGTTGATCGAATAAAGGAGGCACGACGAGCGGTTGATGCCAGGGCAAGGGACAAGAGAAACCAGGCGGAGACTATGGAAAGTCAATTGAGGGATCAGGACAAATTACGCTCAGAATTGAAAGAAAAATCCAGCGAGCGATCGAAACTTGAGGACAAGGTAAGCGGGTTGGAAGAAGAGATAAAGGCGATAAACACAAAGATCAAACAGAAGGATGAACAGTTTGAAGGTCTTAACCAGAGAAAGGACGAACTTAACGAACTGGAGAAGCGAAAGGAAAGTCTAAAAGCAAAAATTAGTGGACTGAGGGGTAATATTGAGGATAGAAAAGCTGAGTTGCAGGAATTAACAAACAAGAAGAAGAAAATGGAAAAACTTCAAGATAGTGCCGAGCTCTACGAAGAGCTAAGAAAACGCAGAGAGAAGCTGGAGGAAGAAAGAGAGAAATTTCAGAGCCGCCAACAATTGGAGTCTCAATGCAAATTGATGGAAGATGATTTACAGGAGGAGAAAGACAAATTAGCTGACCGACAGGCGAAGCTTCAAAAATACGAGGGAGTTCCCGAAGAAGTCGAACAAAAAAAGGAGAAAAAAGAGACGATCGAGGAGAAAATCTCACGTTTGGAAAAACAGATCGCCAAAATTGATGGCTCGATAAATAAGTACAGTGAGCAGATAAAGGAACTGGTGGAGAAACAGGGAAACATTGAACAGGTTGGCGAGGATGGTAAGTGTCCTGTTTGTGCCAGACCACTGGGCGAGGATTATGGTGAGGTTATAGACCATTTTCAGAGGGAGATCGAAGAAGCAGAAGGAACTATTGAAAAGCTTGAAGACAAAAAAAGAGATATTGAGAAAGAG
>CAZTJJ010000150.1:0-4233 GCA_964614065.1 uncultured Thermotogae bacterium | reverse complement strand
ATGTCAAACTAGACTAGCTGTTGGAACCGTATTTTTTATCCAGTACATTTCCAGGAGGGATACTATCGCTAGAAAAAAGGAATTTATCAATCGGAAGGAGGGTAAAATTGCAACTCAGTAATAGAATGGTCAAAGATGATTTTTGGACGGATACGGAGCTTATGGATAGCCTCCCCCCAGCAGGTCGAATGCTTTATCAAGGCCTCTGGCAACTTGCAGAATCAAGTGGGGTTATTGAGCATGACATCATAGCCTTCAAGATACAACTATTTCCGCTTGACGAAGGGATTACAAAAGATAAGCTGAAGGAATGGACGGAAATTCTAATCGAACTCGGTAAGTTAACACCCTATAAAGCCAAGGGCAAGGATTTACTTTATATCAAAAACTTTCACAAGCACCAAAGCCTTCGCAATCCAGGCAAACCAGAAAATCCGCTCCCTAAATTTATTCGTTATTTGCCGAATTCGGAAAAACATAAATCAGGCTGGTATTTAATTGACTACGGGCTTATGGATAATGGTCAACTTGAGGGCAAAGTGTTGGTGGGGAGTGCTAATGATGACTTTAAAAAACAGTGGGGAGACGTTAACGTCTCATTGACGAATGACCAAGGAAACGAAAGAGAAGTAGAAAGAGAAGTAGAAAGAGAAGGAGAAAGAGAAGGAGAAGGAGAAGTAGAAAGAGAAGTAGAAGGAGAAGTAGAAAATAATAGTCCAAGTTCCGCTGAGGAAAAATACAATGACTCCGCTCCTACTAAAAATGGTGGGCTGGACTACGGAGCAATTAAAACACTCTGGAATGAGCGGGTACCTGAAAAACTACAAATCAGGGCTATGACGGATAAACGTAAAAAGAAGCTACGAGTACGGTGTAAGGAAGAAGATTTTGATCTTGATGAGATCATTGATGCACTACAGGAGCAACCATTTTGCCTAGGAGACAACGAACGTGGTTGGGTAGCTGACTTTACGTGGCTAATTAAGAACAGTGAGAATTATCTCAAGGTTCTAGAACATAGATACAGTAACAATAAAGAGAGCGAACAAGAGAGGCTGAATAAGATAACACAGAAAATTGACGGAGAAAACTGATGGATAGCAAGGAAGTTTCAGTTTTACTGAAAAAGTTATCGTGTTACTTCCCTAACCAGATTGAATTTCCTACGGGTAACGATACAGAAGATGAAGTAATGATTCGGATATGGTTGGAGCAACTTAAACCATTTCCTGCCAAAGAAGTTTGGGAAGCAACCAAAATGGTTATCTATAGTCAACCTAATTATGCGCCAAACCCGATTAAAATTGTTAAACAAATTTATGACTTTCACAGTGACGAACCCTCAGCAGACGTAGCGTGGAAGAAAGTCCAGCGTCACTTAAAATGGGGAGATAAAAATCTGTCGGGAGTGGATAAAGAAAAAGAAGCATTATCGGACACAGTGAAAGAAGCCCTGAAACGCATAGGTGGTAAGGGCGCTATCAAAGCTAGTGATCCTGGAGATCCTCGATATATGGCAGAATTCAAGAAGACTTATAATCGACTATTAGAAGAGCAGAAACAAGAACAGGTAAAGGAAAATTTAACTTTGAAGAAATTGGAGCAAAGACAAATTGAAGGTGATCTTGGTTGAGCATAGACTTTGACCCCAAAGAAGCGTTTGGCATAAGCCCACGGGAGTTTGCGGAAAAACATTTTAAAGACTATAAGATTAGCAACGGAGAAATAAAAAGCAAACGCTGTCCCTATTGTCGTGGGGGGGAACATAATGATTTATGGACTTTTTATCTCAACAAGGAAGACGGGACATATATCTGCCATAGAGCTTCATGTGAAGCTAGCGGGGGTGGATCGTTTAAAGATCTCCTCCTCGACTTTAATGAGATAAACCCTGATGATTTTTCCAACAATAACAATTTTCAAAATAATAACAAATTTAAAGACATGTCAGGTAAAAGGGATGACTTTACTAAACCAGATGTAGAAGATAATACGAAAGATACCATTAGCGAGGATATCGTTGATTGGTTTGGGTGGCGGGGCATTTCGAAGGAAACTATTGAAGATTGGGATATAAGGGAAGCGAAGAGTCAGGATAGTAAATGGCCAGTTGTAGCTTTTCCCTATTATGAAGATGGGGAAGAAGTTTTACTCAAGTACCGTACCGCTAATAGGAAGGGAGATAAAAGTGTATGGCAGGAGGGTGGGGGGAAGAAAGTGCTTTGGGGAATGGATAAAGTTGACCCAGGAGATCCCCTTGTACTGGTGGAAGGAGAGGTGGATGCAGTTTCTGTCTATGAAGCTGGCTACGAAAATGTCGTTTCAGTTCCTCTAGGCGCCGAGTCTTATCATTGGGTAGATACCTGCTATGATTTTCTCGAACAATTCGATGAGATATATCTTTGGATGGATAATGACGAAGCTGGTCAAAAAACCACTAAAGAGCTGATTAATAGGCTTGGTAAATGGCGTTGCTCTGTTATTGAAACGGGGTATAAAGATGCCAATAAAATGTTGTTTATGGAGGGCAAGGACGATAAAGAAGAGGGTCAGTACGCCGTTCTAGAAGCTATTCACAGTGCGGAACCTGTGGAAATAGATGGGTTAACAAGGATTTCTACAGTGGAGGATTTTGATCCCGCAGAGACCGACCGAATTAAATCCTCAATAGGTCAAATTAACCATTATATCCGTGGATACCGAATGGGGGCTGTGACAGTATGGACTGGAGTCTCGGGTAGTGGAAAATCCACATTTTTAAGTCAAGAAATTGTTGAAGCTATTGATCAAGAAGAGACCGTATGTGTATTTTCAGATGAATTTACTCCACCAATCTTTCGTTACTGGACGGAACTTCAAATGGCAGGGACTGATTATGTTGAAGAAAAACCTGATCCATTAAGTGAGAAAATGAGTCGGTATGTTAAGCGAGAATACAAGGACAAGATGCGATCTTGGTATCGTGATAGGTTCTTTTTATATGATACTAGTTATATGGCACAGGGCACGGAATCAATGTCTAAAGAGGACTATTTGGCCAAGATAGCGACGGCGGAAAAGGTGTTGAAAACGTTCGAATATGCACGGAGAAGACATGGAGCCAAGGTGTTCCTATTGGACAATCTTATGATGGTTAATTTGGCACTAGGGTTGCATGACAAATATCAAGAGCAGACGGTATTTATTGGGATGTTAAAAGATTTTGCTCATCGCTTTGGGGTCCATATACACTTGGTTGCCCATCCGAGAAAAGAAGAGGGTGAGATCAGCCTACAGGACATATCTGGTACTATGGACATTGTAAATAGAGTGGATAATGTTATTGCCATAAAACGTTTGAGCGATGAAGATCGGGAAAACATGGTGGAGGAAGATTATCCAACGGATTGGCAGGAAGCTGATAACTCAATGACAATACTTAAAAACCGTATGTTCGGCAAATCTGAAGTGAGTATTCCCGTGCAATTCCACGAGAAGACGAAGCGGTTTTATGACGGATATAGATCACCACATGAGGCTTATAGCTGGGTGAATGTTAGTCCCGACAAGGACTCAGGGATTACGTTTTAGTTCCGATACATGGGAATATTTAAAAGTATTTAAGAGGGGCTTGACAGGGTTGGACAAACATGGTATGATTAGGGTATGAGGATTTCGAGAAGCATGACAAGTCAACATCTAAAGGTGGAAAAGGGATGGGGTTAACACTGCTTGAAACAGTAAGGATGCCTATACGAAAACCGACAAAAGGGAAAGAGAAGTCAATTAGAAAAGCAATGCGAGAAACTCAGCAAGTTCAGTCTCAAGTGGCTAATTTTATGTGGTCTGTTCCCAAATATAATTGGAATAACGCAAAGATTAATACATGGTACGGTTTCATCAGTCGCAAGCAGGGCAAAATAAAACATAATCTACCCGCACAATCTGCCCAAGAAGCCGTACAAAGAGTCAGGGAAGCATTTCTTAGTTTCAGATCAAATGGGTACCAGGGTGAGCGACCCAAATTCGAGAAATCATCTATCGTTTTCTTTCACAATCAGCAAATCAATTATAATGAAGAAGGTACAGCAGTTCGATTACCTTTATATAAGAAAGATAATGGTCATTTATCAAAAGCTTGGTTTCCTTTTTATATCGGCGATTACCAAAAAGAATTTTTGGATGGATATTTTAATGATGAATGGAAATTAGGTTCTGCTAAATTGATTGAAAAAGAAAATCGATATGAATTTC
>CAZTJJ010000149.1:1827-4255 GCA_964614065.1 uncultured Thermotogae bacterium | reverse complement strand
TGGTAGTTTACTTTAATTGTGAGGGGTGGTCCCCTTTTTTACATCCTTTACCATAGCAGACTATTTCAACGTAGGTAACAGAATTGCCACCAAATGCCCATCCTCCGATTTCTTCTACGCCATCCCCAAGAACAACGGATTCCAGGGAATTATGCTGAAATGCACTGCCCTCAATTACCTCTACGCTGTCGGGTATCTCGACCGTGGGCAGGTGATTGTTCTGAAAAGCCGTTTCGCCAATTTCCTCCACGCCTTCCCCTAGATCAACCGAGGTAAAAACAAATGGGGACGGAGTTTGATATTTTGACATTATCTTTGCTTTGAAGTAGATGCTACGAAATGCTTGCAACCGGTATGGTCTAAGACATTAACTCCCATTTAACTTACTCCAGAACTCAATTTACTCTGCTTCGTACAGGTAAATCGCCGATTCGACAGCTTCCTGTTGGGCGAAGAAATATTGAAACTCTATTCGTTCGTTGTCTTCATGTTTGAAATGTTTGTGATGAAACCAATAATTTAGGAGAGCTTTGGAAGTTGAACTAGCTCCTTTGTAATCAGAATCTTGTCATTCGTTTACTTCCTTTCTTATTTCATGCACTAATGGGGGTAGTAATTTTCGGTAAGCTTCTTCTCCTAATTCCTCCTCTGAAGGGGCCCACCATTGCGAAGAGTCCAACGTTTTAAAAGGATCTTTAGGAAATGAATTATCCTCAGGCATAAATGACGCCTCCTTTTTATAAACTTTTCCATAAGGTCTTATTCCAAATTATCATTCTTTACCTGCTTCTTATGAGACTCACAACATAGAACTGTCGCAAACGTATAGTCTGGAATAAATAATCCTTCTTGCAATAATTGTATTTTTGTATATTCAAATTATAAGCGAGATGGTGTTTGGACAAAGTAAATAATTCCAATAACCGTTAAAAAACTTGTAATTTTTTCACAACGGTCAATTTTAACAGAGATGTCAAGTTCATTACTAGCTTCTTAACCACTATCTTTGGCAACTATTTATTTCATAAAAATAACATTAGAAATTGCAGAGTTTGGCAATGTTCTTTAGCCTCTCCATTTCCACTAATTTGGTTAGTTTTTCCATTTATTCTATAATCTCAATACTAGGTAAATTATTTCGCTCAAGCCGTTAGCAATGACAATCTCTGACGCAAGGGCTGGAAACTTTCGTTTGCAAAATTGTGGTGGTTGATGCAAGCCTATTGCGAAGGACCCTAGGCTTTTCCCTGTAGTGAAATCGAGGATAAATAGACGAGCGGGCGGGGACTAACAAATTCAAAGGTTATTGAACTCAATTAGAATCATCGTGGAAATAAGCAAAATGTCGACGAAGACGATAACCAGCCCCACATTGACTTTCAGTAAATCCGGTATCGTTAGTTCACCTCTATCCCCTTTCTCGATGGAACCCTTCATTCTCGTGTACAGGTTTGCGAAAGCGCTGGACCCAGCAACCATTCCGCCGGCTCCGAGGAGAGCGTGGAGGGAACCGCTTCCTATAGCACCGGCCAGCGTTCCCGGACAGTAGCCGAGCAGTGCGAAACCGGCACCGAAGATTAGCCCGCCGATAATTATTGGTTTCGGTTTGAATGGCTTTATACTTGGGTCGACTAATCCTGCACGGAGCAGTAGTTGGAACCCAAGGGAACCCACGACTATCGCGCTAAAGATTATTTTTAGCACGGTAAAGTCCCGCAAAAGTAGCTGGTTCACCAGTACTCGGTAATCCGTTGCTCCACCTTTCTGTAACAGGAAACCAAATAATAACCCAACCACCAGGGCAGTTGACAATCTGAGGCTTCTTTTCTCCCTGAACATCTCAAGCATCTAAATCCCCCCTACCACTATGTAGAGTAGGTAGGCAACCCCGAAACCTCCGAGAAAGAAACAGAGGAGGGCCAACCAGCTACTCACGGCAAGCTGGAGCGTTCCGCTAATACCGTGGCCGCTTGTACAACCTCCGGCCATCCTCGCTCCGAAACCGAGCAGCAATCCTCCAAGTATCGCAACAATAGCCCTCAGCAAGAAACTGGATCCGAACCCCGTCTTCCATAGTTCCGGAACGGTCTCTAGGACAAAAGAACCGGAAAGTCTCGAAGAGATCAGTGCGCCGAGAACAACCCCTGCAAGTAAAACTACTTCCCAGCCAATTTTTGGGATGAACTTCTTATAGTATTCGTTGCTTTCGACCTTCTCTCCTTTAAACAATTCTTCGCCAAGGCCACTTGCCCTGACGTAAGCCGTAGAGCAGCCGATCGGGCGATTCGAGAAAATAAAACTGATCAGTACCAGAACTCCGATACCAGCACCTACTCCGTAGGGAGACCATCTGGGTAAAACAAGCCAGGACATTTTATCACTTCCGGATAAATAGTTATGGATCGTAAAATATTCTGGGTTAATTTGT
>CAZTJJ010000149.1:0-1727 GCA_964614065.1 uncultured Thermotogae bacterium | reverse complement strand
CCAGCACAATCATCCATTCCCAGCCTAAGACAGCTCTTATTTCTGATTAAATGCTATCAAATATGGTGAACATTTTACAAGATTAAAACCCACTTTTTATAACTCCTCTAAATTATTATATGCTGTCATCCCGCCTGCCAGATTAAATACATCATTGAAGCCATGTTGTTTAAGAATACTTGCACCAAGGCTGGAACGATGGCCTGTATTGCAGCATAATAAATAAGATCTGTCTTGATCCAGTTCCTTATATTTGTTCCTTAGTTCTTGTGTGGGAATATTAATAGCTCCATTTATATGATTTTCAGTGTATTTTTCTTTACCCCTAACGTCTATGATAGTAACGCTATCTGTCAGAATATCCTCTAATTCCATTATTGAAACCTGCTGAATATGTTCGGTCTCATATCCCCTTCTTGACCAGGCAGATAATCCTCCTTCAAGATAACCAATGATGTTATCAAGCCCCACTCTTCGCAAGTATTTTACAGTTTCTTTTGCCCTTTTTCCGTTTTCAGCCACAAGCAATATATCTACATCCGGTGGAATAATCCAGCCGGCCAAAGTAGGTAAATTACCTTCAAAATCAATATTCAAAGAGCCGGGTATAAACTGGCCTCCAAAGGCATTGTAGGATCTTACGTCAACAACCAGAGCTTTGTCCAACTTAGCTTTTTTGAATTCCTCCGGTTGCATTGATTTCATTTCAGGCAAGTCATCAACAGAAACCGGCCCTTTAGCATTAACAGCACTACATCGGCTAAAATGATCGGGAGCAGGTGGCATATCAACTGTTAGTTCCTTAATAAATTTATCTTTATCGTTTATTTGCAGGGCACTGTTGTACTTTTTTTCGTAGCCTATTGTGCTACGCCTTTTGGCACCCATTGCTTTTCCACAGAGTGAACCTGCCCCGTGAGCCGGATATACTTCACAGTAATCAGGTAATTTCATTAATTTATGGAAAAGACTATTATACAGTTTTTTGGCTAATGCTTCTGCCCGGCCGGGGAACAAATCGGGTCGGCCAACATCTCCAACGAATAAAGTATCACCAGAAAAAACGCCAACTGTATCATCTGCTCTGCCTAAATCTTTAACCACATAAGATAAATGTTCCGGTGTATGTCCGGGTGTTTCCAGAACACTTAATTCCATATCTTCCAGGTTAATTTCATCACCTTCTTTTAAACCGGTATGTTTAAATTGACAGTCAGCGGACTCAGGTGCATAAATAGTTGCCCCTGTTTTTTTGGCTAGATCTATATGGCCGGAAATAAAGTCTGCATGCAGATGTGTTTCCAGAATATGAGTTATTTCTACTTCAAGGTTTTTTGCTTCCTCCAAATATAGCTGAACATCACGCACGGGGTCGATTACCGCACAGCTTTCCTCCCCGGCTAGGATGTAAGAACTATGAGCCAATTTTTCATTATGATACTGTTTTAGTAACATTTTTTCCTCCACTTCTTCATTAAATATCTTTGGTTTAAGGATACTTTAGAATTTCCTTTGTAAAAAGCCCCAAGTGAAAGAAATAAGTTGAGGCACCGCATTTAGGGCATTTTAACCGGCTTAAGCTGTTTTTATTCAAGAGACTACCTCCACTTGATACGGATGATATATAATGATTTCCAGAGAATCGTATTGTTGCAACCTGGAATCGGTGGAATGGTCATTGATTGTTTCTCATTCGAAGAGCCAAGCTGTGAGCAAGCGACCAAAAT
>CAZTJJ010000148.1:2663-4303 GCA_964614065.1 uncultured Thermotogae bacterium | reverse complement strand
CTGATCGTATATCGTGAAGAACCTGTCGTAACCACGATCAAGCGTTTCGATCACCTGACGAAGGAGCTGGGCCCCAAGGGCGTGGAAAGTCCCCAGCCACGGAGATCTTCCGGATAGTTGAACCGGCAACAACCTTCCAAGCCTCTGATTCATCTCCTCGGATGCCTTATTAGTAAATGTAAGCCCAAGAATACTTTCGGGATTTACGTCATAATGATCGATCAGGTAAGCTATTCTATGAGTTATTACCCTTGTTTTACCGCTTCCGGCCCCCGAAAGAACCAGCAATGGTCCCTCGAAATGGGTAACGGCTTTAACCTGCTCCGGGTTCAAATCACGCAAAAGCTTGTTTTCAGAATTATTCATGAGTATTTGATATTCGTAATATAGATAAAATTGTTGATGGTTAAATAATATTATATTGAAAAATCGTCTAGCTCGCCGTCTACCAGTGGAGGGACGTCGATCGTGTAGGTTTCGTTATCTTTTTCAAACCAGTAATTCACGGGAACCTTGAGGTTCCTCTCGATTTCACTCTTCGTTACCGTTATCCTGGCTGCAAGATTTACTATCTCGTCGACCTCACAATCCGGCTTTTCCTCCCACTCAGACCTAACCAAAGCCATGGGTCCCTCGCAAGTCGGGAGATAAAAACGCAGATCCCTCGGCAGAAAATAATTATGCAATTCCCTTTTTTCTTCAGAACCCTCACCCAACACGACTTTTGTATCCGGGGAAATTTTGTAATATTTATCGAAGTCCAGTAAACGCAGATCATTTATATTGAACCCTCCCTCACTGGCTAAGTCCTCCAGTCGCCTGCGATAATTTTGATCTGTCAGCTTGCAGCGATCTTCCGCCCATAGAAATCTATCTCCTTCTCAATACCGAGTTTACCGGCAAAATCTCGCAACGATTCCCGATCCCCTGGATTATCGTATTTAGCATCCCCCCTGACTCCTTTTCCTGCCATGGACTCAGGAAAATCCGAGCAGAGAGGTCGAAAAACTTTTCCTTCCACACTGGCCCGACGGTCCAGTTCTGCCAGCTCATCTTTCTCAAAGTTAAAACCGTTATCCCCGGATACCAGGAAATCAGCATTAACTCTACGGAGAAATTCTCCTCCGACTTCCAGCAGGGCAACTTTACACCCTCCGCAGTACCCATCACGGCCGTCAAGATCCTCTGAGGAAACAATCCCCTTAGTTTCACGCTTGATGGACTTACTTCTGAACTGAGTATCGGGCCACAACCTATTTGCAAGCTCTTTTATATCATCGTAGTGTCTGAAAAACGGGGAGCGAAACGTAAGGATAATAACAGGGTCCATTTCGCAATAATTTATTGCTATCTCCGTGGCAATGGAACTTGAAAGGCTGCCCGAGAAAAGCGAAACGGCCTCTGGCATAAATACATCTCCCGGTTACGAACCCCTGGCCGAAAAGAAACTATTAAAACTGAGGATCAATTAACCCGTATTGACCGTCGTCCCTGTGGTAAATAATATTGACCTTATCGCTCTCCGAATTAACGAATACTAAAAAGTTTCTATTATATGAGTCAAGCTGTAATGCCGCCTCGTCCGGGGCCATCGGTTTTTTAAAATATATATCCGTCTTTATTATTTCCCTTCCGTCATC
>CAZTJJ010000148.1:0-2653 GCA_964614065.1 uncultured Thermotogae bacterium | reverse complement strand
GTTCTCAGAGGAGATATCGAAAGCAAGCCCCTTGAAACTGTCTACATCCCCCTTATGTTTATCTTTCAATTTTTCCTTGAATTTCTTTAACTGCCTTTCCAGTTTATCCATTGCGCTATCGATGGAAACGTACATATCGTCGGACTCGGCCGATGCTTTTAACACTTTCTTGTTTATCAAGTGAGTAAATACTGTGACCAGCCTTCTTTCTTTTTCCACGTCCATCGTAACTTCCACGCTAATTATTCCATCAAAAAACTTCTGTAGGCTCTCAGCTTTTGATATCGCGTATTCCCGCAAAGGATCGCTTTGCTCCATGTGTCTTTCTTCTATTTTTACTTTCATTTGTCTCACCTACGGTAAATTTTATGTTAACCTATTGCTGTCCCTAATTCAAAATAAGGCTTTGAGAAAGCAATTCCCGTAATTGTCTCTTACATTCCCCTGCGGGGAATCACTTTACGATCAAAGTGAAACCGACCAAATTTTCTCAGCAGAGATAGCCCGCGTTTCATTTGCTCTTCCGTAACCCGCAATCGGCTAATTTGTTCTTGGGGAGTAGATACTAATCTCATCATCACCTTCCTCAAACCACTGGAAACGGAAATAGTTTCACCCTGAGCACATTCGTCGCAAACTATTCCTCCGGCTTCCGGATTAAAGTGAAACTGACTCCCTTCCCTTAGGGAACGGCCGCACTTGCTGCATCCCCTAAACTGTGGCCGATACCCCAGTTCCCCAAATAATTTCAGGTAAAAGGAAAGCTCAAGAACACCCGAACCTCCCGTCCTTTTATCGAGAGAAGCGAAGGTATTTTTCGTCAAAACGTAAGCTCCTTCTTCTTTCTGCCCTTCTTCCAGCAATTGATTTATTGCCCGGGCACACCTAAGTCCTGCGTTTATCGCTTCGGCCGATTCCCTTAACTCCTCCCAGTTCGTAATTAATTCAACCTCACTGATGAAATCCAGACCAGAACCCTGATAAAAAACCACTTCGATAAGGTTTAATAGATCGAATCCGCCGCCAAACTTACTATCCAGTTTTCGTGCGCCCTTGGCAATCCCCGCAAATTTCCCGGTTTCCCGCCCGAAAAGGGTTACTATGTAATCGCTATCCCTGTAATCGATTTTTCGCAGGACCAGAGCCTCTGCCTTCTTTAATGCCATTATACCTGATAGTCTCGGGGCGACCTGCTATTCGGACGGAGCACCCTGAACTATCTCGACTCCACTGCTGGCTCCAATCCGAGTCGCTCCAGCTTCGATCATCTCCATTGCCGCCTCGTAGTCACCGATACCACCCGCGGCTTTGACCCCGACCTTACTGGAAACTACCTCCCGCATTAACTTTACGTCTTCAAGCTTCGCCCCACTCGGACCGAAGCCAGTCGATGTCTTTACGTAATCAGCTCCACTGGCCTGAGCAACAATACAGCCCGCTCTCTTTTCCTCTTCTTCCAGCCTGCCCATTTCCAGAATAACTTTCACTTTGATATCTCTGGCACTATCCTCCGCTACCTCTGTAACCGCGGCAATATCCCTGGCAACGGTTTCGTAATCCCCTTTTTTGAGCGCGGCAATGTTAGTCACGGTATCCAGTTCGTCGGCACCATCCTCTATGGCAAGCTGGGCTTCAAATCCCTTGGCCCCGGCCTTATGAGTCCCGTGAGGGAAACCAATGACCGTATCAACCTTCACGTCACTTTCACCCAAATACTCCTTTGCCTGACTGATGTAAATCGGCTCCACACAAACAGAAGCAAATCCGTGCTCTTTCGCCTCCCCGCAGACCTTTTTCACATCTGCCTCAGAAGAACTTGGCCCCAGGGTCGTATGATCAATCTTCGCAGCGATTTCCGACTTTCTCATTTCTACCTCCTTCTCTCAGTTAATCGGAGTCAAAACCGGCCAGGGTTTCTACCGAATCGGAATTGCGGTTCCAATTTTTGGCAACTTTTACCTTCAAATCCAGATATACCTTACTTCCCACCAGCTTTTCCAGATCCTCGCGGGCTCTCTTACCAATTTCTTTTATCTTCTTCCCACCTTTACCAATTATTATACCTTTTTGTGATTCCCGGACGACGTATATATCCATGTAAACTTCGACCAGGTCTTCGTCGTCTCTCCATTCCTGATCCCTCGTTCTGGTCGCAACGGAATAGGGTAACTCCTCATAGGTCAATTCGTACACTTTCTCCCGAACCATCTCGGCCATAAGAAACCCTAAAGGTTTGTCAGTCGTAGCGTCTTCGGGAAATAACTTCTTTCCCTCAGGAAGGTAATCAATTACTTCGTCCAGAGCTATATCAATACCGTCACCAGTTAAAGCCGATATCGGAACGTATTCATCGAAAATTCCCTCTTTTTCGTAAGCTTCAAGTGTTCGGGCAATTTCCTCGGGAGAATGGATATCCACTTTGTTTACTAGGAGGATTAGATCCGCATCCTGGCTGGATACCTTTTTCAGAAAAGGTTTTTCTTCCTCCGAAACTTCTCCCCAGGGCTCAACCATGTAAAGGATGATATCCGAACCTTTTATCCCTTTCTTGGCTTCGTCTACAAGATGGCTCCCGAGAGGATTGTCAGGGCGATGAATGCCAGGAGTGTCCAGAAATACTACCTGAGCATCCTGTCGGTTATATATACACTTG
>CAZTJJ010000147.1:0-4335 GCA_964614065.1 uncultured Thermotogae bacterium | reverse complement strand
CCCCCCTCGATAACCAAATGGTTTATGATTTGTATATCTAGTACAAAATTGTATTTATCAGCTCCAAGCTTCCGAACTGGTTACTTCGTTGTAAACTCAAAGACCGTGGTCGTTTCATAGACTTCTCCCGGTCTCAGAACTGTGGACGGAAAATTGGGGTTGTTGGGAGAATCTGGGAAGCGCTGAGTCTCGAGACAGATTGCGTACCTTTTCTCATACGTGATGTCGTCCTTGCCTACGTAACTACCGTCCAAAAAGTTGCCCGAATAGAATTGAACGCCCGGCATATCCGTATAGACCTTCATAAAGATACCGCTCATTGGAGAGTGAACAGTAGCAGCCAGGGCCATTCTCGCACCATCACTATTTAAGACGTAATTGTGGTCGTAGCCTGCACCGTTCTCCAGCTGTTGGTAATCTTCGTTGATTCGTTCCCCAACTTTGGTAGGAGTCCTAAAGTCCATTGGGGTACCCTCTACCGTTCTGATTTCGCCAAGCGGTATCCACTCATCATCTATTGGTGTAAAGTGGTTTGCATCGATCATTAACACGTGGTCGAGAGCGTCGTCTTTGCTCCCATTGAGATTGTAGTAATTGTGATTAGTCAAGTTGACTACTGTAGGTTCGTCTGTGGTTGCTTCAATTTCAAAAATAAATTCATTGTCATTTGTAAGAGTATAGGTGACTGTTACGTCTAAATTTCCGGGATATCCTTCCTCGCCGTCTTTACTTAGGTAATTCAGCCTTACGCTGGCCCCTTCGCCCGTTGTTACTGCCTCCCCCTGCCACACGCGTTGATCGAAACCTTTAAAACCGCCATGGAGATGATTATCACCGTTGTTCCGGACCAGAGAATATTCTACACCATCCAGAGTAAACTTGCCGTCGGCAATCCGGTTCCCGTAGCGTCCCACTATCGCTCCAAAGTAGGTATGGGTATCGAGGTAATCCTGGAGATTATCGGATCCCAGAACAACATCTACCAGATCTCCGCTCTTATTGGGTACCAATAACGCGGTTACCCTTGCACCATAGTTGGTGACCTTAAGCTGAGCTCCGTTGTTATTAGTCAGGGTGTACAAATAGACTGGTTTCCCATTTACTTCCCCGTAGGGGTTCTTTTCAGTATTAATTGTCAAAGATTCACCTCCATAAAACGCAAAAACAACACTGTCATTATTATGCCCGGAATTGTATATTTCGCAAACAAAATTAGACCAGCATTCGACAATTTTTGTATGAGATACAACACAGGAAAGCATCCACAACCTCCAGGAGCGGCTAGCCGTAGCATTCATCCGAGTATCATTGTCCGCCAACAGATTTGTTCGTTTTGATGATATCTATTGTAACGCCAAGAGTAACACCAATAACCTTAAGGAATGTTATTCTCTACTCTTCCCTCGACCATACATACGGAGTCACACACTCAATTTGATAGGATTCGTCAATTGACCCCTTTGGGAATGGCTTGACAACCCCCCTGTGGACTGTTATATTGATTATAGCTATCGGTAAGGTTAACGTTAAGGTTAATACAAAGGATCTCCAAATGAATAAACGCACAACTATGAAAGACGTAGCAGATCAAGTCGGGGTTTCTGTCAACACGGTCTCGCGAGCGTTAAATGACAAACCGGACATCAATTCAGCAACTAAGCGCAAAATTCTAAAGGTAGCGGATGAACTCAATTATCATCCAAACAGACTTGCTCAAGGGCTCAGACGCCAAAAGAGCGGGGTAATCGGTGTAATTGTAGCAGATATAGCGAATCCTTATTTTTCCACACTGGTCAAGGGTTTAGAAGAAGAAGCCACTACAAAAGGTTATAGCATTATTCTTCAGGATACCGATGAAAAATATGAAAATGAAGTAAACGCAATCGAAACAATGATTGAGGAAAGGGTAGATGGTATCGTTCTCTCTCCAGTTCAGACTGAATCAGGTACAATTCGGGCACTTCAGGACCACGGGGTACCGTTTGTACTAGTCGCCCGGAGATTCCGCGACATAAAGACTGACTACGTCATCAGCGACGAGGTCAATGGGGCATTCCGAGCGACAAAATACCTACTGGGAAAAGGACACCAAAAAATCGCTTTCATCAATGGACCTGTACACAACTCTAGCGCAATAGATCGATTAAAAGGGTTCAAGAAGGCTTTTCGCCTAACTGGATTGGAGCCAGATGAGGCTATTATCACTCACGGAGCCACAACTACAAAAGATGGAAAACAATACTTTAAAAAACTTTACGAAGGGGAAAGAAATTTTTCCGCAGTTTTTACTTTCAGCGATTACGTGGCTTTGGGAGTGCTAAGCGCAGCACACGACCTCGATATCTGCATACCTGACGACCTTGAAGTCGTCGGTTACGATGACATCGAATTCTCAAGTTGTTTAAATACACCACTTCCATCGGTAAAAGTCCCGAAGCGCGAAATGGGAAGACGAGCCCTTGACATTTTGCTGGAACGAATAACAAAAAAGGACAGACGAGAAGACAAAGGTGGTGAAAGAAAGCTGTTTGAAGTGGAGTTACCCACGGAATTTATTCAGAGAAGTTAACGAACTCTTAACCAATATTCCAAAACGCAATGGCCAGCAAACGGGAGTAGGCCTATGTTTGCTAGAAATGATTTGAACCGCAGGCCCTGGCCCGAGAACTGTTCGTACAGAATAGCACACGAATGGAATACTCAGGATAATGATCTAGATGCCGCAGCTACTCTTTTGAAAGGGGATGTGATCTCATCATTTACAAGATAATGCAGCACATAGTCACAGAGGTGGAAGATGGAATTTCACGAACAGGCAACTCCTAGAAGCAATCCATCAACAAAAGATGTTTCAGAGAGATCGGATCTACTGCAGCAAGAAGAGGTTTTACGGAAGCTTCCACCCCTTTCTTTAAGAAAAAATGTGACAAGGTCATTAGCGGAGCCTGTAAAGACTATACGGTTACCCGGTTTATCAAATCATCACCTATCCATAACATCAAATAACTATTATCCATTTCGAAACCACATGGTTCGGAGGTGATAAAGACAAAAACGGCAATCTTTCTGTGCTATTGTAACCGCATTTAGGAGGTGCGATTGAATGATCAACGATTATATAAAAGTATTACTAGTTGCAGTGATATTTGTCGGCTTACTAGTAGCTCCAGCACTAGCGGCGGATAAAGCTAACGAAAAACCGGTCAAGATTTACTTCTTTTGTGGTGGTGGTCCTGGTGGGACGGCATCTTCAAAAGTATTCCGGGGTGCTAAAAAAGCGGAGGAAATTCTCGACGATAGGGTCGATGTAGAATATAAGTGGTCCGACTGGAATCCTCAGAAAATGGTCAATCAATTTCAAGAGGCGGTTTCCGCCCATCCCGACGGAATTGCAATTATGGGACATCCTGGTGTAGAAGCACTTAAACCTTTTGTCGAGGAAGCAGAAGAGAAAGGAATAGTGGTTACCAGTCAGAATGTCGAACTCCCCGAGCTAGAACAAAAATATAAATCAAAAGGGTTTGGGTTTGTTGGTATGGATCTTTATTCAGCAGGTTATACGCTCGGAAAAGAATCCGCGGAGAGAGCCGGATTGGAAGAGGGGGACAAAGCCCTAGTCTGGGGTCTTAAATCTGAACCAACGCGCGGTCAGTTATCGCGAGGAGCGATTAAAGCTCTCGAAGAGAAGGGAATAGAGGTCGATTATATCGAGATATCTTCAGAAGTTGACAAGGACCCGGCAGCTGGTATCCCAATCATCACCGGATATCTGCAGAGCAATCCTGATTGTGAACTTGTCATAACAGACCACGGTGCGCTAACAGCTACTCAAGAAGAGTACTTCCGGGCTGCTGGCCTTGGACCGGATGACATATATGGCGCCGGATTAGATTTATCTGAAGCCCACGTTAGGGCAATTAGAAGCGGATACACTGATTTGACGTTGGATCAACAACTCTACTTGCAGGGGTTTTTGCCAATTGTGCAGATCTACTTGACTGTCAAGTATAATTTCTCGGGCCTACATATTCGAACCGGATCCGGGATTGTGACGGCAGAAAACATTGAGCTTGTTGCACCCCTGGTAGAGATGGGTGTTAGATAACAAATTTCGCGCAAGCCGGGGATTAATCCCCGGCTTGCCGGTCTGAATGAGATATGATGAAATGAACCCAAAGGAAAACATACTTACAGCATTTAACCATACTGAACCGGCCTGGGTGCCAACTCCAATGGTCGATCGTTCAATGACGGTGGTGACGCACGGTTTAGTGGAATATCCCAGGGGTGGTGGTATTGACGACTGGGGTGTAAGATGGAAGCAGGGTGAAGAGG
>CAZTJJ010000146.1:0-4342 GCA_964614065.1 uncultured Thermotogae bacterium | reverse complement strand
AAAAAACCCTGCTCAACAAGTGCATCTTAAAAATTAACGACGAGTCCGCCGTCAGCACCGGTTTTGTGGTTTCTATTGAAGGTTACGCACTTACCGCAGCCCACGTGGCGAAAGGATACAGAGAACTCGATGTCTTCTTTCACCCATCTTCTGAGAAAAAAGAAGAAGGACGTGCGGACGTAGTCCATTTGGATGAAAAACGAGATGTGGCAGTACTGAATATAAAAAAGGAATCCTTAGACCGATTTAAAGAATCAGAGCTTCAACCCCCGGCCTTATCTCTGGATTGGAAGGGACGCGATCCCGTAATATGCCGTGGGTACCAGGAACAGCATATCACTAGAATGCCCAGAACCACTGGTGGATACATCGATCCTTGGGATCCCAAGCTAGAAATCAAATTCAGACAACCCGGCAATGGTCATCAATACGAGTATCAAGAATGCATGGTGCTGGACTTGCCCCCAGAATCATCTCATATCTTGGGAGGTATGAGCGGCGCACCCGTACTCAAACAAACGACAGGTGAAGTCATTGCGATGATCACCGGAGCTCAACTTAAGGCATGGAAAAAATCAAGAGAAAAGGGAACGGACGTGTGGCGAGTTCTTTCCCCGGGTTACGGGTTTGCGGTTCCACTTTCTGACGTGGCAGGAAGCTGGCCCCGATTTGAGTCATATTTGACGTTAAAGCAGGAGGAGGATTAAATATATGAATTTACCGAAAAATACTCAGGAACGTTGGCTCAAACAGTTAAAGAGTTCAGAATCTACAGAACAGTTAACGGCACTCGCCAAAATTGGTCGTTCGTTTTTTCGGCTCCATGAAGTAGCAGGTAGGAGAGATGAGTGGGGTCCGATTAGAACCGATGGCGATACCAAACTTGAACTGTCAAATTCACTTAAGAAGTCCCTTATTGACAAGCTATCTTCACATGATCCTGACGTGCGGGGAGCATCAGCGCTTGCACTTGCTAATTGGGATGACACAGAGGTTATCAAATCCATAAGTGCATTACTTGAAGATCCACAACCAGACGTACGACTATCAGCGATCCAGGCGATGGAAAGAATGAAAAGCCCCGAGTTTCTCGACCACCTTTTTGAAACCGCGGAAAATGACTGCGAGGAATTAGTGCAAGCCCACGCAATTTCAACAATTGGAAAAATAATTTCTAAAGAGAATGAGGAGGCCAATGACACTTCCGGAGCAGTCTATACATCTGGCCCTGTGTCCGCGCACGAAGATCTCGAACGTCTAACTCACATTAAAAACGGAGATACTTCTTCTTACATTACGTTTCTGGCAGATCAAACGATAGAGCATCTCACCAGTTGATCATCTACGAAGGAGTTCGATATGTCTATTGTAAAAGATATCCTTAAAAATCTAGATTCGTTAGAATGTATAGATAAATTTGATAGTGCACTTGATTACCTGGATCTCCATGGAAAAAACATTGTGGATTATGCTGAAGATTCATGGAAATCGATTGGTTCATCTTCAATGCAAGAAGATCTTGCGGAAGCCCTTTACCTATGGTATATGCAAGGACATGAAAAAATTGAAGACGCTGGCAATTGGTCCGTTCATTCGACGAAGGTGATCGGCACCTGGCACGAGATTCTACATAAAACAGCGCTGACCAATCCGGATCAGGAGAATCCAAATATTTTAGAGAAAGGGGGAAAGGTTCTTTGTGGTTTTAACGTGGTGAAGGATAAAATTTTTTTCCTCGATTCGGAACGACGATTTAACGATCTATTGAACAATTGGGGAAACCCTCGACCAGGCGACTGTGAGAAACGCCAGGACTTAGGGGAAATCCTTGATTGTCTAATTCGATCAATCAGAGAACCTAAGAGCACCGGTAAAATATATCCCCAAAAGAATCTCCTGGATGAAATTCTCAACAAGACAAAAAAAGCGGGTCTATATTGTGATGACCATTTGGGGGGTTCAGCTGCTAATATGGCCTTCATTCTTAGCTTATTACAGGTTCCTGTTGATCTTCACGTTCCCTACCATAGCGACGCTCTCCCCTGGCGTGAGCTGGCGTCAACGAGAGGTGATACCCGCTGTTTACAGTTCGACGAAAATACTTATCATCTTTCCAACGTCAAGGAGAGTAAGCCTAAACCCCCCTATAAATTAACGGTGGGTTTTCAATTTATCCCCGAATGGTCCTCCTCACGCCTAAATCTGGAGGTAAGCTCTTCCCCAAGAACCTTATTTATCGGAAGTTATCCGCTGAGTGATGAAAAAGAATGCAACAAAGCGAGAATAATATGGAAGAACGAAGATAAGGTGTGGTCTGGGGATTGGGACGATTCATCGAGTTTATGGCCTTATCCCAATGTGTTTTCCAGAATGGAAGTCAATAAGGGCGTATCGACTTTTTTTCCAATTGACGGAAAGAAACTGGCTTCCCTGGTTAACGAGGAAAATTATACCGTAGCTCTTTTTCGTGATATCGGTTATCAGATTGATCACGATTTGCTTCAAGAAGCCAGAGAAGAACAGTTAACCGCGCTACAAGAAGCCGGTTTGCCTATTCACCTGGAGTTGAATCCTGGCTTCGACTTCGAAACACTCTCTTCTGTAATTCGGAAAACTAATAGAGGAAAAGGCAGACCGGGATGGAGCGGCGGGCTCAACCAGGAAGAGTTACCGATGGCGTTAAGGAATATATTGCGAACTAGATCCATCCCCAACCACCTTCTTGCTAATTTGATGCCAATCCTAGACAAAGAAAGGAGTCTCATCCAGCGTTTTTATTGGGGTTACACGCTGTTAACATTGTTGGAAATTGACTGGCTTTATATACATGGAAATGAGATAGATATCGTGATTTGGGACAAGACTGGTTGCAACGTAGCCCCAGCCGGAGATACGTGCCGCGATTCATTGTTAAAGGCAAAGCTAGCCATCATGCTTGGCATGATAGAACGCGTGCCTTACCCTCCATTCAGACAATTCGTGAAAGATGAAATAATTGGTACTCCTTTAGCTACAAAGGGTTTTTGGAGTGTTTTTCTTCTTTCACAAAAGTTCGCCAAGGTCGTCGAAGATCTATTTGGGAAGAGTTTCTCTAAAAAAGTAGTCAGAGAACAGATCCGAGAGGAAGGATTCTTCGAATCGGAGGAGATAGGCTTTGCCATCGCACCAGTATTTTGGCCCAAAGCTGCACAGTTCTTAAGCGCAACTGGTGTAGGAGATTATTCTTCAGCTGTCGTGGCTTACGAGATATGGAAGCATATGGAGTGAGATGATTGAAAGCTAATATCAATCTGCAGGAGGGAATTAATCATTACTTAAGCTTGTCAATCAGGCGCGAAGAGCTACAAAGAGCTTTTCTCAGTTTTCCTGCCTGGAGTCAGTTGAAGAACTCAGAAGGTATACTACGTCATAAGGTACCAAAAGGCTATGATACGCCAGGAACTTACTCTTATGACCCCCAGCTGAGTAAGTGGAGACGTGGTGATAAGGGAATACAAAGATACAAATTTCGGCCAGAAACACATTTACAAGCCAAGGTGGAAATTGATGTAACCGACGTTACTAACGAAACAAGAAAGACAGTCCCAGGCCTTGATCTCCTCGATGAACAAGGGCGACCGAAGCGGCGAATAATAATAATTGGTAATCGTAATCTTGGAAATAACTACTGGTTCGTCGCCTGGCACAAAAGAAAAACTCCACCTCTATTCTACCTTAAGCGAGAACCGGTGAAAGGTAGAGAGTATACTTGCTTAATCTGGACTAGCCAGGGTCAATTGAGGATAGAATCGCTAAAGTTTCTTAGTAAGGGGGAGAGATACTATCCGATTCGCGTAACAGACGGAAAAGACATGAGGGATGAGATACAGTGGTGTACGTTTGGCCAGCAGGTCTTAAAAAATGGAAATCTAGTTCAAATAGAAGATATCGCCGATCAATTCTATGATGTCCGTCACCTACTATACTTTCCTACCACTAATGATGAAAAAAGGAAGAAAATACAAGAGATATACAGTGGATACCCAGAAAAATTTCACCAGAACATTATCACCTCATTGAAATCTGGACATCCTCGCAGTTGTTATTTTCACAATGCCATAGGTCTTGGTGTGGACGAGGTTTTCATTCTTCAACGTCATTGCACAATAGAGGAAATAGGTAAATACCTCCGTGACCAAGGAGCCAAGGATGGACTGATTCTGGATAACGGTGGAAGTGTATTTACCTGGGGCTGGTGGCCATTCCGAAAAGTAAGGTTAAGCAAGGGAGCGGAAATGGTTAAGGTCAATGGCGGCATAATATTTAACTCTACCGATTGGCGCCCTCCATCAACTAGCTTGAT
>CAZTJJ010000145.1:0-4346 GCA_964614065.1 uncultured Thermotogae bacterium | reverse complement strand
GGGAGACATTGCCCGCTTGGAGAACGGGACGATATCCGGTAGTACTTTAACGATGAACGAAGCAGTAAAAAACTACATGAATTTTGCCGGCGTAGATATCCCCCAGGCAATTCAGGCCGCAACGCTGACTCCTGCTCAGCTTATTGGGCTTGACGATAAAAAGGGTTCAATAGAAAAAGCCAAAGATGCCGATCTGGTAGTATTCGATGATGAGGTTGAAGTACAGAAAACTATCATACAGGGAGATGTTGTATACGACAATGGAAGTTAAAGTACTCAATAATTACGATGAATTGAGTAAAAAAAGTGCGGTATTTGTGGCAAAACGTCTACTCCAGAAAGACAATTTGGTGCTCGGATTAGCCACGGGTGATACGCCAAAAGGACTCTATCGAGAACTCGTTAAAATTTACCAAACGGGTTTACTGGATTTCTCCGAAGTTACGACTTTTAATCTCGACGAGTACTATCCAATATCACCTGAGAACGCGGCCAGTTTTGCCACATTCATGAAAGAAAGATTTTTCGACCACGTTAATATTCCCGAGGATCAATCTCATTTACCAAATGGATCAGCCCAGGAAGTTGAAAAAGAGTGCAAAGAATACGAGGACCTTATCCACAGTGCGGGCGGAATAGATTTACAGATACTGGGAATTGGGACCAACGGGCACATAGGCTACAACGAACCGGGCTCAAAGTGGGGAAGTGAAACCCGGTTGGTAACGCTTAAGGAGGAAAACGTACTGGAGGACGTTCCAGGTGAACCGGCTAGAAACCTGAACAAAGCGTTAACAATGGGAATTAAATCGATAATGCAGGCTCAAGAGGTCCTACTTCTTGCTTCCGGCCGGAAAAAGGCCGAGATCATTGCCAGAACGATCGACGGGGAAATTTCCCGCGAGGTCCCTGCTTCGATACTCCATCTCCACCCATCGGTAACTATATATTTGGATCGAGACGCTGCTAGCGAACTTTAAGATAATTCTTTCCAATCATTGAATTGGCTGGATTTTTACCAAGTCACTAAACACTTAAGGAGAGATACAACTATGTCAGAAAAGATTGAACAGTACTTTGAAAACATTGACTCGCTAATTTCCGAGATAAATGAAACACAGAAGGGGGTAATTAAGCAATCCGCGGAGTTGATTACGGAATCGATTAAAAATGATGGCGTGGTCCAGGTATTTGGTACAGGCCACTCTACGCTCTTAGCTCAGGAACTTTTCTTTAGGGCCGGTTCTTTAGCTCCGATAAATTTTGTCCTCGACGTTTCCGTTGCAGGTACTGTCTCAAAACTGAAAAGCTCAAAAATGGAACGAGTAGAGGGAGTTGGCGAAATTCTCTTCGAACACGCAAGACCGGAACCCAATGACGTATTTATTGTGATTTCCAATTCTGGCAGAAATGCGGTTCCGATTGAATTAGCCCAAAAAGCTTCGGAAGAGGAATTTCCGGTTATAGTGTTGACCTCAACAGAATACAGTCTAAATCAGCCTTCACGACATTCATCGGGGAAAAGGTTAATGGACTTTGGCAATGTAGTTATTGATAATTGCGGTAAAGTGGGTGACGTGAGTGTAAAGTTTCCAGAGATGGATCAGGGAGTTGCTGCAACCTCAACCATCGCCGGCAGTTACATATTAAACGCGATAGTCGTCCAGGTTACTTCAAATATGCTTGATGAAGGGATGGAACCACCTATATTTAAAAGCGGTAACCTCAATGGGGGGATGGCGTTCAACGAAAAGCTGATGGACAAATATCGAGATAGAATTCAAAATTGGTAAAAGATCAGGGGAACTTTTCGGACGCGGGGACCGGGAAGTTCCCCCATATTCTATTTCGCGTTTAGTTCAACGAAGAGTCTGTACTTGTCGCCACGGTACACGGCTTTGGCGAATTCAATTATCTCGTTTCCACGAGCCATGTAAGTTGTCCTTGCAGTTGATAGCATAGGACTTCCTTCCTTTACCTGTAGTTGTTTCGATTGAAATTCATCGGCCAGAGTCGCTTCTACCCACTGTTCCGCGGTTGTTAGCCTAATACCGAATTCTTGTTTAAGAGTAATGTATAAAGACCGGTTCTTAAAATCCAATTCCTCGATTCCTTCACAATACTTCCTGCGGAGATGACTGGTCTCCAATGCCATCGGCTCATCGTCTGCCAGGCGAACCCTCTGAACTTTTACAAAAGATTCGTCTTCACTGGCACCGAGTTTCTCAGCCAGAATCGCATCCTCTTCGATCGTTTCAACCGTTAATACCTTTGCCCCGGGCGATAACCCTCTACGCTGCATATCTTCGGTATAACTGGTCAGCTCAAACAAAGATTGGCGTAATTTTGGCTCCGCCACAAAGGAGCCTCTGCCCTGTCTCCTGTATATATAACCTTCGGATTCGATGTCCGATAAAGCCTTTCGTGCAGTCATCCTTGACACGTCATAGCGTTCGCTTAACTCCCTCTCGGATGGTAACCTCTCGTGAGGAGACAGCTTTCCTTCCTCGATTTTTGTCTTTAGCGCTTCCGCTAGTTGGTAATATAAAGGAATCGGGCTATCTTTTTCTACATATGAACTTTCCATTTTATCCCCCGGGGATATTATGTATAATTATACCATACTTCTATGCAGATTAATTATAATCAAGCAAAATTGACCTAACAATGAGTATTTAATTTATGGACAAGAATCCACGTAATCGAGACTCTTTTCGGAAAGTGAGATTCCTACCTCATTACACCCCAGGATTAACGCCCCGGCAAACGGGCCGTATTCTCCCTGTTGGAGCACCAACTCAGGAAGATATTTATCAATGTAACTTGTTAGGGGGTCGAGAAGTACGTCCCCGACATTAAATACCCCCCCACTATAGTAAAGAGAGAAGTCGGATCTTTCTTCAGGGGTGTCAGTAAGTTGATCGATCGCACTTTTCACGGAAGCCGCCAACCTGGCTGCTGCTTTATCAAATATCTCACCTGCAATTTTGTCACCGTTCCTAGCAATCTCTCCAACTCTCGGAACCATAGAAGCTATTTCTTTTCTCGAAAGATCATTTTTCCATACTACCCTAACTATTTCATCAAGGTTCAAAGTGTTAAACTTTTTTTTCAGGAGTTGTTCAAGTTGGGTCTGTTTACCTCTACCCTCACAGCTCTTTACGGCTTCCCGTAACGCTTTTAACCCAATCCAATAACCGCTTCCCGAATCCCCCAGCAGTGGGCCCATAATGTCGGCATAAGCGCGCTCATATTTAGAAGTCTGGCCAAATGCAAACGAACCAGTGCCCGAATAAAGAACGACCGAAGGACATCTCTCGCCAGTAGCCCCCGCCCACGTAGTGATTGAATCGTGATAAATCTTCAAATCTCCTGTGAACCCATCACGGGTCAACATTTCCTCGATTAAGCTCTTTCCTTCATCCCAGTTGGCGCTGAACCACCCGGACACACCAAGAAATATGTAATTAAGTTCCGCTAAATCAAGGTCGCTACCCGACAGCGCCTGAGTATATAGCTCCGTTAAATTGGACTCAATTGTTGACCTGGAGTTCTGAGTTAGATTAATCGGTCCTCCTCTGGAACTAGAATAAATGTTCCCACAGCTATCGAGTACTATGGCATTAGAGCTTGACCCACCGGCATCTATCAATAGAATGTACTTGTTATCAGTCACCTTGGACATCCATTTTCTCACAGCTTTCTCCTACGTTTACAAGGAGGCCCTCGGCAAGCTCACCCTGGATTCTTCGTAAGCCAATCAGCAGACTGCCAACCTCCGGCGGGAAGTCAGGGTCGGTTAGTTGAAACCCGGGACACCTTTCATCGAGTATTGCTACAAATTTATCGACAAGCGGTCCTTTAAAGTTAGCGTCGAATACTCCTCCTGAAAGAACCAGTGGAAATTCCTTTTCAGTCAACTCCAGGGCGTCTACAACTGCGCAAGTAGTCTTGGCAAGTTCTTCACCAGCACGGACGATTATTTCCAAGGCTATCTCGTCACCTTCTTGTGCTGCGGTAAATACCAGTGGGGACAGTCCGGCTATTTTATCAATCTCAGCGCTTCCATTGTCACTGTAGGCTATGTTTAGCAGTTCCGGCGTCTTTTCCAGCGAATAATGCGTTACTATCATTTCTTCCAGTGCGGTATCCCGACCCCTGTTATCCGCGCTTTTTAATGTCGCTTTCATTGCTTCTAGACCTATCCAGAAACCGCTACCACTGTCTCCAAGCAGATAGCCCCAGCCGTCGGCGAGGAACCTTCTTCCAGATTTGTTCGCCCCAATTGATATGGCTCCAGTGCCCGCATTGGTTACTACGCCGAACTCCTGCCGCATACCACCGAC
>CAZTJJ010000144.1:0-4353 GCA_964614065.1 uncultured Thermotogae bacterium | reverse complement strand
GGTCCCAGTATGACGAAGTATTCACCGGGTTGAACGTGTAGATTCAAGTTGTTTAACGAAAATTCGCCCAGGTTTGCGGTTAAATCTGTTATCTGGAGCATTGTTATCTCTTTATCCTCAATAAACTTTGGCTCCTCCACCGTATTTCTCCAGTATATACAGGGCGATAGAAGATACGATAATTAATATGGTAGCAGCCGCGATGGCCAGCTGCAGTTCTCCGCTGGACATGTTTAAATACACCGCAATTGGAAGCGTCTCAGTCTTCATTCTGGTGGCTCCCGCGAGCATAAGCACGGCACCAAATTCTCCCATTCCTTTGGCCCAGCTTATAGCTGAACTCGCCAGAAGTCCGTTTTTCGACATGGGTAAAGTGACTTTCCAGAAGGCTCTGGATTGGGTGCATCCAAGTGTTTTAGCCACGTGTTCGTATCTCGGGTTGATACTAGCAAAAGTTGATCTCATTATTCTGATGGCAAACGGCACGTTGATTAAAAACTGTGCCATGACTATCCCTGAACGGGTGAAAACGAATCTGAGCCCTATACTTTCCAAAGCTGAACCCACTATCGTTTGCCCGAAAAACAGTAATAAACCAACCCCTGCCACCAATGGAGGTAAGGCCAGGGGAAGGTTTATTACTGTAATCACTAGGCTTTTTCCTGGAAAGTCGGAGCGGGCCAGCGCGTATCCTGTAGGAATAGCGACTATCATGCACAGGATCGTAGAGATAGTAGCCGTTATGAGACTTAATCGTATAGCGAATAAAATCTCATCTGAAGTCAGATTTGTTATGAGGGCCTGGGGTGTAGTGTGAGTCACTATGCAGGCGACTACCGAAACGATGAAAGCCACCATTAAAACGACGAAAAATCCCGTAAGTATCTTGAATGTTTTATTGTTCATTTAAGTGTAAATAACTAAAACTGGGATTACCTAGTTAGGATGTTAATTATTGGGATCTTCATCTTAACCTTCGTATTTGATAAAGCCATATTTTTCGAACGTACTTCTGCCCACTTCACTTGCCACGAACTCTACGAACTGTTTTGCCTGCTCCTTTTTATTCGAGAAAACCAGGGTTCCAATGGGTATTATTTTGACGATATTGTCCTCCTTGGGAATCATTACCGTGTCCGTTTCGTTTTCTAACCCGTAGAGGTCGGCTTTCCAGCACATCGCGGCATCAGCTTGTTTCTGACTTATGTATACTGCTATTTCATTTGCAGTTGCGGTTCTGGTGATAATGTTTTGCTCTACCTGTTCGAGGAGATTGTTCTTCTCGAGTACTTTGTTGGCTATCTTTCCGCATGCGGCGGCCTCTGCATCGCCAAGAATTACTTCCACGTCAGGCTTGGTGAGGTCATTTAAGCACGTGATATTTTTGAGATTCCCTTCAGGAACAACAATTACCGGTGTATGGTAGGCTACCATTGCCATTTGACCAATAAGTCCTTTCTCGTCTGCTGTACCAATATAATAAGTTGCTCCCGGCATGTACACGTCTCCTTCTTCAACTAACTGGATTTGACTTAGAAGCGTGTTGGAACCGGCGTAATTGTATCTTACTGCTATCCCGGTTTCTTCCTCGAATAACTTGCCAATTTCGTCCATTGGTTTTCTCAGTCCCGCTCCGCTGTACACGAGAATTGATTTTACCGCTTTAGCTCCTTGAACACCGAAAGTCAAGAATAGAAGAAAAATTGATAGAGAGATAACGGTGAAAGTTAGGATAGATTTTCGATTTGACATAAACTTCAACACTTTTTCCTTTTCATAGTTGGGTAAATTATATTGTTTTGTTGATGAATGTCAACACAATGCTTGTACATCAATTATGAAAAGGAAGCTGGGGCCAAGGCACATAGCACTTGTTTGAGACGAAGGAAGTCGTAAACTTCAGATCGACGTCTGTCAAACAAAAAACCCGCAGTGCTCGATCATAGCTTACTCGCCGCTACTTTTGCTGCGGTTTGGATTGGGTCCCAGGCCGGTGAGTAGGGTGGGGCGTAAGCTAGGTCTAAGTACTGAATCTCCTGGACTGGTGTACCGCTGGAAACTAGTGAAGCGAAAGCATTGATTCTCAAAGAAACTTCCCCTTTCCCAGCTAGTTGGACGCCGAGCAAACGGCCGTTCCCTCTCTCGACAATCACCTTGATAGTAAGTCTTTTTCCACCGGGATAATAGAAGGCTCGGGTTCCCTGGGTAATGGTTGAAGTTATATAGTCAAAGTCCAGTTCTTTAGCTTCTTTTTCAGTGATTCCAGTTCTGGCTATGCCAAGATCAAAGATTTTTGTTATAGCTGTTCCCAATACACCCGGAAATCTGCCTTCTCCGCCACCAATGTTTGTGCCGGCCACTCTACCCTGTCTGTTAGCAATATCTCCTAGAGGTAGGAATGCTTTCTCTTCCGAAACAAGGTGGGCACATTCCACACAATCCCCGGCTGCGTAAATATCCTTGAGGTTCGTTTGCATCCGTTCATCTACAGTAATCGCTCCGGTGGAGCCGAGGTTAATTCCTGCATCTTTTGCCAGTTCGACTGCTGGTTTTGCACCTATGCTCAATAACACGAGGTCAGTCTCTATTGATTCCTTGTTGGTGATTACTTCGCTAATTGTCCCCTCGTTTTTGTACTTGAAGTCCGTGACTACACGGTCTTTTCGGAGTTCAACGTCGTGTTCACGTAATTCTTCTTCAATGATATCTGCTATTTCTTGATCAACCATTGGTAGAAGGTTGTCATACTTGGCCAGTACGGTCACTTCCAACCCGTGTTCCCGGAAGGCTTCAGCCATTTCCAATCCTATGTATCCTGAAGTCACTACCACGTGTTCTGGAGCCTTCTTCTCAATAAAGTTTCGTACCTTTTCACCATCTGTTAGCCAGCGAAGTGTAAAAACGTTTTTGAGGCTTTCCTTATATATGGACGGTTTCTTGGCCCGTGCGCCAGTAGCGATAAGCAGTTTATCGTAGTTGGCTGTAGTCTCTCCTTTTTGCTGTTTTTGGAATACGATTTGCTTGTTTTCCGGATCAATATTGAGAACCTCGTGCTCCGTGCGGACGTCGATATTTCGTTTTTCCCGAAATTGCTCTGGAGTAATTGCGATCAAATCCTCGAGATTCTTTACTACACCTGATACGTAGTAAGGAACACCACAGAGTCCGAAAGAAACGATATCTTTCTTTTCAAAGACAATCACTTCAAGATCTGGGTTCTCTCGTTTTGCTTTGCTAGCCCCGCTCATTCCGGCGGCGTCACCACCTACTACGACCAATTTGTCTTTGCTCATCAAAAACCTCCTAATTCCTGTTACGATCCGATGAAATGATATTTGTGTTTATCAATTGATTATGCAATGATAATTCTACTCGGAAAAGTATGGGGTAAAATTGTGGGACTTCAAGGAACAAATTAGTGTAGATCGGATCCCGGAGAAACATTGTTCTATTATTGGTCAAATGTTATCATACAGTACATCTTTCAAATTAGGGTCAAAGAGGGTTGATTTAACGATATGAATATACCAACTGTAGTTAGAGAAGCGCTTGAAGAATCGGACTTGGTTCGTATAGGGAGTTGTTCAGACGGAATACCGAACGTAAATATTGTTTATTATTATAAAGTGATCGATGAAGGGAAGATCTTGCTTGCCGATAATTTCTTTAATAAAACGAGGGAGAATATCAAAAAGAATCCTAAGGTTGCTCTTAGCGTAAAGGCACCTGAAAAGAGTGTTGCCTATGAACTTAAAGGACCGGTTAAGGTTTACACTGAAGGACCAATTTTTGACGAAATGAAGGAATGGGTTCTTTCGGAAGAACCAGACATGCCAGCAAAGGCTGCCGTCGTTATGGACGTAGAAAGAATCTTTGATGAAACTCCAGGCGAAGGGGCGGGCCAGGAGCTCTCCTTAGATGGGTAAATTCATTGTGATTATCTAACCATTGAGCTTATCAGATAGACCATGGTCTGGTTGTGTTGACTAAGATATATTTGCCTGCTTTGCAGGAAGCACTGATCGCTTTACATTTAGTGCAATTAGCTTTCCGAAAGTGGTCAACATTGATAGATCATTGTAAGCAGTCACAGTTGACTTACTGAAGGTCTTATCTGAACGTGCCATGAACCACTATCTCCTCCAGGTCTTTCCTTTCGCCAGTCACTTCTTGATTAGATTTACCAAGTGGCAATAGAGATATCAATCGATAATTATCTGGGAGGTTCAACAACTTTCCGGCTTTTTTCTCCGCCGACCTTTTCTCGTCGTTTATGTCAAAAAGTCCTACCCAATAGGAAGATATCCCGAGGCTATGGGCGGCCAGAGCCATGTTTTGTGTTGCCACGGCTCC
>CAZTJJ010000143.1:0-4354 GCA_964614065.1 uncultured Thermotogae bacterium | reverse complement strand
ACTATAGTGGGACTGGAACGGATAACGTTCTTCTGGGTAAAAATCGGGCTTCCACCAAGGATTATTTTTATCTGCTATATTTTCCGTCCAATACTTACCACAATTCCAACATTGATATTGGATTTCACCACCGTCACGTCCTATAAAGTGGGAAGTTTCTTTATGGTTGCAAGGCTTATTTTGCTCTTCGGTTATATTAAGACTCATTATGACCCCCGATACTCTTCCTGCATTGATCAACAATCCTAGAAAATTCGCTAAAGCTAATGTCCCGATTCATATAACTATCACGCATAGGATATTTGTACCATTCTATTTTGAGGCTAGTCGGTTTATAATAAAAATTTGGCTTGACTGCCATACAGGTTTCAGGGTGTTCTCCATGCTTTTCTGTGAAAGATTTGTAAAATTCCTGCAATCGCTCAGTATAATCACATGTACAATGTACAGCACATCCCCTCATGGGCAAATTATACTTCTGGGTAAGATCTTTGTAAATTTGATCTTCTATTTCTTCTGCCTCCTCATACTCAAACTCGGGCTCTTGGATTATCGTTGGCTCGCCACGCTCCCTGTCTCCATACACCCGTAAACCAGCCTCCAGTTTTCTCTTTTTAAGTTCCGCTTGATAACAATCCTCCCTATGGTCATTTTCTTCTTTCCACTCGCGCCGAGCTTCCTCTAATTTTGCTTGGTATCCACAGGTGCATTCCCCCCACCAATATGGTTCAATCCAAAAGATCTCATTCTCGTAGCCATCACTCCCCATTCCACCGCAAATCCTGATTAACCCCCTATCTTCCATAGGCTCCACCAAATTTTCGTAAAAGTGATCTTCCCACTCGCCACGAGGAACCTTATATTGTCCCCTTGCATTGCCGAAAGCTATGTTGCCTAATTCCATGCTTTACCCCCTCAGTTTGGTTCCTGGCTATTCACAATGCGTTCTATCTGCTCGATCTCTTCTTTGAACTGCTCTGTATAAATTGTTCCATCGCTGAAGCGATATTGGACACCCTTTAGAATTTCCGCCAACTCTTTTTTCGCCTTGCCACTAAATTTAATAGTGGGCCCGAAGTAACACTGATCTGGCCCTACAGTTATTGACGGAGTAACGTCACCTTGCTCCACATCGGCTTGTAAATATTCAGAATTTTCCATAATGACCCCCGTCACTAATTTTCCTCTACTGTAATCATATGCTCAGTTAAATTTAACTGGTGTGCCCTTTCCATATTCACCGTCAATAGAACCACGTCGTTTTTAATCAATCTATTGACCTTTGTCTCCTTCAAAGGACAGCTTCTGATACGATCCAGCCACTCTGAATACGTGAGGGGTTCGTCCCGATGTAGATCATCCAGCATTTCGGCTGTCCCTGTCATATCGTAAGTCTTTCCCCCTCTTGCCCCACTATTTTCAGTGCCAACCGAACATCCATTTCAAGGTGATCTTGTAAGTGCCAAAACATTCCACGCACATTATTAGAAACAGAGACCTGGTCATCTCTAGAATATTCATCAATAGGTTTTTCAAGGGTTGCAATTGCCGTTATCCCACTATTTAAACCCCGATACTCGAAGTCAACTTTTGATAGATAATCATTGATTTCGTATATACTGCCGTACTCTTCATTTAATAAATCCACCAACTCTTCCCAAAGGTCAATAATTTGTTGTTCATAATTATGGACTTCTTCCTGTACACTCACGTTTCCTCCTCCTCATCTTCAGTAGGTGTGCTTTTTATCCAACTGTAAAACCACCTGAATAATTTAAAGAAAGACATGAACCTACCCCCTTAAAGAAACAAATATAATCCCAAAAAGACCCCAACAAAGATAAGCGGTAGCCAAGCCATTGTATACCACTCACTAAAACCCTGTTCTTGCTGTCCCTTGTAAATTGCTTGCGGATTGCCGAAGAGAGCTAACCCCCTCAGTACCGTGAAAACGAATAATACCCATGCGAATAATTTCATATTTATTCCTCCAAAAATGGTGCGTTGAACCATTTAATTGTCGTCGGATCGACACCTATATCCATACACCTTTCTTCGTGTTCGAAAACATTCCCTCTGACCTCAGTGATACTCAGCCACACGGCAGTATCTAATAAGATATAAGGTGAAAAAAGCTCACAATCATATGTCTTCAGTGGCTTAAGCCGATACCCAAAAGTAGTAATGATTCCATAAAATGGGCCTGTTGAATCTACGTGATATATATCATCACCGACCATCGCATCACTAACCCTAAATTCAACTAAATCTCCTTCGTAGACTTCTTCCCCGTTATTGAGCTGATTTAAGGAGATAATCTTAGTAACCTCGCTTCTCCTTTATTATGCTGTTCGACGAGATCCCCTAAATCATTCTTGATAGTATCCCAACCCAACATAGCCTCATCTTGAGGCATCCAGCATCTATATTTAAGAGCCATTATTTTGACCTCCCATACATCGTAAACCTTCGACAGCTTTCGATATTTCTTCTGACCACTCTGGAATTAACGATTCCACCAACTTCCACAATTCATCACAAAGATCCCACTTTGGATTGAGCCGAGTAATGCTCCACCCTTCGTCGATACCTTCCGTATAAAACCGTAAGTGATATCTCCATCCCCCCATTCCCCTACCGAGGTAAAAATGCACATATTTTTCATTCACCTTCATTCGGTTATGAATCTTATGACCGAGGCTCGTGAAGTAAACTCGCTCCCAGTTTTCTATTAAGTAACCCCGTTTAGTCTGTTCGAGTAATTGCTCCAGCAACTCTCTTAAAATATCGTCACTCATCTTTACCCTCTCCCGTTAGGTTAATTTGCCAAATTTCTATCTTACCCTTTGCATTTTTAGTAATACCAACCCCATGGTCCCCTACTTCAAAAGGAACCAGTCTATCATACTTTAATTTTTCAGGAGAAAACGATTTTATTGCGTGTCCTGATAGTTCCCGCCCTGACATCATCCTCACCCTCCATAGTAGTCTCTTCCAACTGGAAAATTTGTACATCGTTCAGAAATGATAGTTTCGAACAACCCCCACCATTCCTCACACACATAAACGTAACATTCCCCCTTTCGCCCACATATCGGGCATACATCTTTCCGCTTTTTCCATTTAAAGGAAAACATCAGAGATCACTCCGATTGAAAGACTTCCCATACATGGGAAGTCCTCTCTCGCAATAAATCATCCCACGTTGGTACCCTATGAAACAAACGAATGGGCATAAAAAATATGTTCATATACCACTTAATAAGTGTTATGGGCCAAACTATCAAATATCCCATCCAACCAAAGATATAGTCCAAGCTCTCATAAGAATAAAAACTGTATGTCTCCGATGTACGTAAAGTAATTAGGGCACCAATGGTTCACAATGAAGAACCGACGGCTATAAGGACTAAACTCCATATGTGCATATTATGACCTCCGCCACAAAACAAGCCTACCGATTCCCGCCAACACTATCGCAAAAATTCCAAAAATAAGCACTGGGGGCCAGAATAAAGTCAATGCTCCCGCAATAATATAATCTTCCGTTATGAGCCGTTTCCAAGACGTAGCCATAGTGGAAATCGTTAGAATGATGCCAATTAATAGATATAGCACAATAGTAACAGGAAGAGACAAAAAGGGTACTGACCGAAAAATATCGAGAAATACACTATTCATCCGAACCACCCCCCATTACGTCATAAACAAATCTCTCAACATATGAACGATTTTCTGTGAAAACTGGAATATCCCTTTGAATGGCCCATTCCTCAGTAGACACCCTCTCATCAATTGGTTCAACATATTTTTCTGCCTCTTCCTTCCAAATTGCTACTCCATTTTTCTCCCACGAATCAAGGTTAGCCCAGTTTACCCCCTCTTCTTGCCAAAGTTTCTCCTGCACTTCATCATTACTTAGCCCGTGCAGTTCCTTCGGGCTAAAATAATGAAGCCCAAGCATTCTAATGGAATTGCGCTCCCAGTCACGTTGTCGCCAAACAAAATAATTACAAACTTCTTCCTTTGGGATGGGAAATACCCTGGCATCAAAAGTAGCGTTCTGTAATCCAATCATCTGCCGATTAAATACTACCGAAAATCTGGAAGCTGAGGTAGACACTAGTTTCTGAACCCTATTGCCAAAGTGGGGTTCAAAGTTAAGAGAATCATAAGTTGTAATTAATATACTGGCTTCATCACTCTGCACATAAGCGAATTTCGCACCAGCTACGTCTTTACATACTTTCATAGCTGATTTAGCCATAGCTTGACTCAATTCCTCGTCAAATGGCTCCTGAAAATCATAAGAGTGAAAATGGCGACCATCGATACGCATGATGATGGCCATTCT
>CAZTJJ010000142.1:0-4413 GCA_964614065.1 uncultured Thermotogae bacterium | reverse complement strand
GACGGAAAAGCCTCTTTGGTCGCAGGTTGTTTCTCTCGAGACTACGAAAAAACCTTAAAAACCGGGAAACAGCTCGGCCTGGACGAGGACAGGCTATACGAGAACTACGAAGAAATGGCTCAAGGTGAAGCTCAGCGCGATTCATCAATAGACTTTGTTTCCATCACTACACCCAATGTCTCCCATTATGAGATCGCCAGGGCCTTTCTGGAAAAGGGAATAAGCGTCGTATGCGACAAACCTCTTACTACTCAAGTGGACCAAGCCGAAGAGTTAGCAGACCTGGTTAAAGATAACGACGTGCTTTTCTGCGTTACTTACACCTATTCCGGATATCCCATGGTAAAGGAGGCAAAAGCGCTCATAGACAGAGGGGAAATAGGCGAGGTCCGGGTCGTTCAGGCAGAATATCCTCAAGAGTGGCTTGCCACACCAGCGGAAAAAGAAGGAGTCAAACAGGCAGAATGGCGAACAGATCCTAGTTCTTCAGGGGTTTCCAACTGCGTGGGGGACATCGGAAGTCACATAGAAAATACGGTCTCCTACATGACGGGACTAAGAATAGACTCTCTGAGCGCAAATCTGGATATATTTGTGGAAGGTAGAAAATTAGACGACAATGCGGAAATTCTTGTCAAATTTGACACCGGTGCCACGGGGATGTACTGGAGCTCTCAAGTAGCTATCGGTTACGATAACGCTCTGACCGTAAGAATTTTTGGAACCGAAGGAACCATAGAATGGCGGCAGGAAAACCCTAACTATCTCCAGCTTTATGCTTTAGATAAGCCGGCCCAAACACTATCACGGGGCCGAGATCATAAGGCTCCTTCCGCCGATAGAGTCACGGAACTGCCTGCCGGACACCCGGAAGGTTACTTCGAGGCTTTTGCTAATGTATATTCCGGCTTCACCAGCACTCTCCGGGACAAAAAAGCCGGAAAGCAAGTTGAGGAGAGCTCTTATGACTATCCTCCCGTGGACGCGGGGTTGCAAGGGGTGAAGTTTATCCACTCCTGTGTAAACAGTTCCCAATCAAATTCTAGATGGGTTCAGCTCGATTAATCTTTTTTCTCCCAAAGGAGGTAACACTTTGTCTCGACCAATAACACTTTTTACCGGACAATGGGCCGATCTTTCTTTTGAAGAAATGTGTGAAAAAGCCAGCAAGATGGGCTACGACGGCTTAGAAATTGCTTGCTGGGGCGGACATATGGAAGTGGAAAAGGCCGCAAAGGACCCAAATTACGTGGAAGAAAGAAAAGAAATTTTGAACAAGTACAAACTAAAGACATGGGCACTTGGAGCCCACCTTCCCGGCCAGTGTGTAGGTGCCCGATACGACAAAAGACTGGACAATTTCGCTCCCTCTGATATCTCCGGGCAACCGGAGGCAATCAGGGAGTGGGGTATCCAACAGATGAAATACGCAGCTAAGGCAGCACACAATATGGGCTGCCACGTGGTTACCGGATTTACCGGGTCGCCAATCTGGAAGTTCTTCTACTCATTTCCGCAAACATCCGAACCGATGATAGACGAAGGCTACCGGACGATTATCGAGCGCTGGACACCCATCCTGGACGAATTTGACAGCCAGGATGTCCAATTTGCTCTCGAAGTACACCCTACGGAGATTGCCTACGATTATTACACAACAGAGCGGCTCCTGGAAGAATTTGACCGTCGGGAGACCATTGGTATTAACTTCGATCCCAGCCACCTTATCTGGCAAGGAGTTAAGCCACACCTCTTCGCCAGAGACTTTGCGGAACGCATTTACCACGTACACATGAAAGATGCAGCCCTTACCATGGATGGTAGATCTGGAATATTAGGTTCCCATTTACCTTTTGGTGATGCACGACGTGGCTGGAACTTCCGGTCTCTAGGTCATGGAGACGTAAACTTCGAAGACATTATTAGGACATTAAACGATATAGGGTATCAGGGTCCACTTTCCGTGGAATGGGAAGATACGGGAATGGATCGGATTTACGGAGCAACCGAGGCGTTTGAATTCGTGAAGGAGGTCGATTTTACACCATCTGAAATGGCATTTGACGAAGCAATGAAAGAATAACATCGTGGCGTACTGCTCCCGACATCGTCAGATAATCCCAGAGTTCCAGAGCTTCTAAAAATTTGTCTGTTCAACGACTGATGTTGGGGTTTGTGAATATATCGTGTTCGTCTCGACTGGTACTGGAAAACTCGGATATTACCGCACCGCCTTTGGGCGCTTGAAACCAATGTTTCGTTTCGGGTGGAATGGTATATTGCTCACCTGGTTCAAGTTCTATTTCGTTCCATACAGTATAGTAGTCTTCGTTGCCCTTTGGGGGGCTACATTGAGGATTTTGTGTAGCTTCCCCTTCCACATAAAGAAACACCTTCCCCCACCGACACCTGAACGTTTCCTGTTTGCCGGGTTCCCCATCTACCTCGGGATGGTAGTGCTCGGGACAAGTTTGATTTGGAAAAAGAACCATTTCTTTGGCACAGTAGCGGTCGGTATTAATGTAAGTTAGAAGTTGAAGCCCAATTTCTCCCAACCTTCCCAAACCCATATCTGCAACTTCGATCGCGGCCTTTTCTTTGCCTGTCAACTTAATATGCGCTTCCTTAAAGTACTTTAACGTCTCTTTCTTAGCCTGCCTATGATTCATGTAAAGTCACCTCTTCTTTAAATGATTACGTTCAGCCTGATGAGCTAGCTAATACCTTGGTTATGGAATCTACTCCTTTAACGCACCAAACGTAAGACCACGGGCCAAGTTGCTCTGGAGGAATATTGTAAGTATTATAGGCGGGCCTATTGCAAGCATGGTATTTACCGCCGCAAATCCAAAACGAACACCTCGAGTACTCCTGGCACTTAAAATCATCACAGGTAAAGTTTGAGCCTTCGTATCTCTAAAAGTGTATCTTTAACTCCCCAGGACTAAACCGTCAAATCGTTCTAATACGCATCCTTTCGTGCTCAAAGACTACGTACGCGATTATGGTTGATAGTCAGGATGAGGTTTCCAAATCACAAAAAAGAGCCAAACTCAAATATTTCTCCATTGCCAAGAAGGCATCTGCTATATAACCGCTTGCGTAAACGTTTATATATTAATTATATCACAAACAGAATTTAGTTACAACAAAACCACGCTAACCATCGTGTATCAAATCCTCACCAAGCATTAACCCTCCAACCCGGCAATTGCTAAAAGCATTCGGGGATAAGAGAAGGAAAAAGGGATACATACCTTTTACAATCAAAATTCATATATTGGAACCCTTATTGCTACCTACACCGAAGCCTAACAGGCGGGATACCATGGTAACCCATACAGTCGTAATTGAGCAAGGAATAAGGTTTCTTGCCCTATACAAAAAAAGGAGATATAATTTTTCCTGTTGGGCTTTTACATGTGTCGATTCTTGGTTTAGCCCGACTACATGACTCACGAGTACATAAATTCAAATATGAACTATCCAGGTGATATTTATGAAGTTCGGCGCGCACTCATTGATGTGGACACCGGTATTTACTGAGGAAAACCTGCATCTTTTCGACAAGCTAAAGGAGATGGGTTTCAGCGGCATTGAGATTTTGCTTAATGATCTCGAGAGAATGCCAATAGACAAAATCCGTCAGAAAGCCGATAAAACTAATATGCAAGTGATGTGCGCTGTAGCGCTGGATGAAGCACACAACCCCATCAGTCCCGACCCCAAGGTGCGTGAAAAAGCAGTTGAATTCTTAAAAAGTAGAATCAGCGCTGCTAGAGATTTAAACGCCCACCTGGCTACTGGAGTTACTTATGCTTCCTGGGGAACTTTTTCAGGTAAACAAAGGACTGAAGATGAATGGCAGCGGAGTATAGAAACTTTACACCAAGTCACCGACTATCTTGAAGAAACCGGTGTTACATTGGGCCTAGAGGCAATTAACCGTTACGAAACATACTTTATCAACACTGCTGAAGACGCAAAGAAAATGGTGGAAGAGGTCAACAATCCCAAAGTTAAGGTTCACCTTGACACTTATCACATGAATATTGAGGAGAAATCTTTTTACGAGCCTATCAAATTAGTTGGTGAAGATCTTTGTCACATCCATCTTTGCGAGAACGATCGGGGCATTCCAGGTAGCGGCCACGTAGATTGGAAAGGAATATTTAAGGCACTGGATGAAATCGAATACGAGAAGTGGGCAGTTGTCGAAACATTTGTCCCGGCTCTTGAAGATATAGCCAGGCAAACTGCTGTTTGGAGAAAGCTTGCTCCAAGTGTCGACGAACTTGCAGAGAAAGCACTCGCTTACTTTAAAGAATTTACCGAATAGTCAAGAACCCCGCCCCAAGGGACGGGGCTTGAAAAAGACACATGAACAACAGAACCTTTAGGTTAATAACCGGA
>CAZTJJ010000141.1:0-4474 GCA_964614065.1 uncultured Thermotogae bacterium | reverse complement strand
CAAAGGACGCGCTGGATTGCTGTCTGGAGAAGTTAAAGAACGTAGAGTTGGAGGCTCCGGTTGAAGTCGGAGCGGTCGTTATCGAGAATATTTGTTCCACGGATATTTCAGTAGTTACCAGTAGAACGCTGGAAAAAGTTAGCGAAAAGGAAAGAGATGGAGTCCGTTTATCAAATTCCTAAAGGGTGAACTGGTAAACAATTTAGAGAAAAGCTGAACGGTCTAATTTCTAGCAAAAAATTTTTCTGGAGGTGGGCATCGTTAATCAGAAGGAATACGTTGGAGCGATTGATCAGGGTACGACTGGTACTAGATTTATAATTTTCAATAGCGACGGTGATCAAGTTAGCGCCGCCTACAGGGAACATGAACAGATCTATCCTAAACCGGGCTGGATCGAGCACGGTCCGGAAGAAATCTGGGAAAATTTGAAACTTATTACGGCGGAGGCGCTGGAGAAAGCAGGGCTGGATTCCGATGATCTGGCTTCCGTGGGGATTACAAATCAACGAGAGACGGTATTTGTCTGGGACGATCAGGGCGAACCATTACACAACGGGATTGTTTGGCAGGACCGTCGTACGACTGACCGCTGTGAGGAACTAGAAGGGACGGATGTTGAGGGAATAGTGAAGTCCAGGACGGGTTTGAGACTGGATCCGTACTTCTCGAGCACAAAGATCGAGTGGCTTCTAGAGAACGTTGAAGGGTTAAGGGGTAAGGCAGAACGGGGAGAAGCTTACTTTGGTACCGTTGAAAGCTGGCTTATCTGGAAATTGACGGGTGGTGAAGCCTACGTTACTGACCACACTAACGCCTCCCGGACGATGTTGTTCGATATTGAAGAGAAGGATTGGCATAGCGAGTTACTTGATTTCTTTGGGGTTCCCAGAAATAGCCTTCCGGACCCGGTTGAAAACGTGGAAGAGTATGGAAAGATAACTGGCGTTGATTCGCTGGCAGGAATCCCAATCGGTGCCGCCCTCGGAGATCAGCAGGCAGCTCTGTTCGGGCAAGGTTGTTATAGTCCCGGAGAAGGGAAGAATACATACGGTACCGGTTCTTTCCTTCTGGTTAACGTAGGAGAAGAGCCGTGCTACGGTGAAGATTTGCTTACTACTATTGGTTTTTCATCAAATGGGGAAACCAGATATGCACTTGAAGGCTCGGTCTATTCGGCTGGAGCAACTATTCAATGGCTTCGCGACGGCTTGAATATAATCGACGAGGCAGCCCAAAGCGAGGAGTTGGCGGAAAGCTTGGATGGAAATGACGGTGTCTATTTGGTGCCCGCTTTTACCGGCCTTGGGGCTCCGCACTGGGATTCTTCAGCCCGAGGAACGATAGTGGGGCTGACCAGGGGTAGCGACGAGCGCCACATGGCAAGGGCAGGTCTGGAATCTATAGCCTACCAGGTAGAAGACGTCTTACGGGCCATAAGAGAAGAAGCGGACCAGGATCTTGAGGAACTCAGAGTTGACGGGGGAGCGGCCGAGAACAATTTCCTCTGTCAATTTCAGAGTGATATTTCCTCTATTACTCTGCTCAGAACGGGAATATTTGAGTCATCAGCCCTCGGGGCTGCTTTTGGTGCTGGTTTGACAGTTGGCGTTTGGAACGACCTTGCCGAGATAGATCAAATGATAAGGAGTAAACATAACCAGATATTTGAACCTGCGATGGAAGCTGAAACTAGAAAAGAAGTATATGGTAAATGGCAGGAAGCTGTGGAGAAAGCTAAAGGTTGGGCCTAATTATTTATATGTTTTGCGTCCAGGTTAAGAAAGTGCTGTCGGCTACTGTACTTGAATCATTTTTCGAGACAGAGTTGTACTTAGTAGCTGATTTGAGAATTTATATAGCCGTTAGTTGCAAAATAAGCAAAACTGGGTTAAATTAAAGCAATTAGAAAGTAATCGAACATACATAGCGAAGATTTATTTCGGTTTACGTTAAAAAACATTCAAATAAAAACAGTAATAAATCTCTTTGATATTTAACCAGCAACGCAATCTGGATAAGTGTTCTAAAGGAACGAAAAAGCAGAACATTTTACATCTAGTTTGGAGCATATAAAGTTCTCCCGATCAATTCCGGAGGTGATATTAAAACTATAACGCCGGTAATTAAGTTACCAAGTTACAATTTACTCAATTATTATATCCAAGGAGGAGATTAGGGTGAATTTTAAAAAGTTAGCGGTACTATCGATGATTTTGTTAATCATCATCGGAGCTAGTATTGTCACCAGTTATGGTCAGGAAAGGAAAACAACTAAAATCAAATTCTGGCATGCTATGGGTGGAACACGAGTAGATTTTATCGACCGAATGGTAAAAGATTTTAACCTTTTTCACCCTACCATTAACGTCAACGTAACCTATAAGGGTAGTTACAGAGAGACTTTAACCGCGACCCAGGCCGCAGCCCGGACCGGTAATGCACCTCACGTGATTCAATCATTTGACATTGGAACAAGAGAAAATATCGATAGCGGCCTTTTCGTTCCTGCAGGTGACCTTGTTGAGAAGTTTGGTATAGTAGTAAACTGGGATGACTACATCGAGTCTGCTCTTAATTATTACCGGGTAGAAGGTAAGCTCTGGGGTTTCCCCTGGAATTCTTCCAATGCCATCCTTTACTACAACAAGGATAAATTTAAAGAAGCTGGCGTAAGCATTCCTGAAAAGCCAACTTTTGAAGACATTACCGAAATTAGTCAGGAACTAGTTGATAGTGGTGTTGTAGAGGGAGGAATTACCTGGCCGCTACATACCTGGTTTTTCGAGCAATGGATGGCAGAGCAGGGCCAAGTTCTCGTTAACAACGGTAACGGTAGAGAGGGAAGACCAACCGAGATATTCCTCGAGAGCGAAGAGGCAAAAAGAATCTTTAGCTGGTGGAAGGAACTGTACGACAAAGGGTTGTGGAAAAACCCTGGCGTGGAAGCTTGGGCGCAGGCAAATTCGCTTTTCCTCGGTGAGACCGTAGCAATGGAAATTACTTCTACTTCCGACGTAACAGGAATGGAGAAAAATGCAGCTGAGAACGGATTCGAACTTGGTACTACCTTCCTTCCAATTCCCGAGGGAACAGAGAGAAACGGTGAAGTTATTGGTGGAGGTAACCTCTGGATCACAGAAGGCCACTCCGATGCTGAATTAGAAGCTGCCGTCACTTTTGCTCTTTGGATGAGCAATGTCGAAAATTCTATTCGCTGGCACAAGGGAACGGGCTACTTTCCAATAAGAAAGAGTTCCGTCGAAATTCTGGATAAAGGAGGTTGGTTCGAAAGATCACCTAATTCCAGGACTGCGTTTGATCAGCTTCTAGAGACAAAAACTAATGCTGCTACAGCGGGAGCTCTGATTGGTCCTTTCCGTCAAGTTAGGACAATAGTTGAAGAGGCATTCCAGAGAGTTATGAGTGGGACTTCTGTAGATAAAGCTTTGGCACAAGCTGATAAGGAAGCCGAAAAGGCTATGGAGGAATACCAGGAAATTGTCTCCTCTTAATTCCACTTAAAGTCTAGTTTACTAAGAAAGTCGATGGGCGGGGTTAACTGTGCCCCGCCCATTTTAAAATAAAGGACTGGAGGTAGTATGAGATCAAAATACCCCGGGAAAATATTACCTTTAATATTCTTAGCTCCAACTATTATAGTTACTGTATTGTTTCTATACTATCCTGCAGGAATGAGTTTCCGGTTGAGCCTGTATAAAACTCTTTTTATGGGAAGAAAAAAGGTATTTACAGGTCTGGGTAATTTCGTTTCACTCTTCACCTCTCCTAAATATCTCAGTGTCGTGGGGAAGAGTTTTATTTTTTCATTTAGTGTGGTAGTGGGAGGGCTTGTAATTGGTTTAGCTATTGCCCTTCTGGCCAATAGGAAAATCCGGGGGGCCAGGCTGTACCGGACGGGATTGATCTGGCCTTACGCATTGTCTCCCGCTATAGCAGGAACTATATGGCTCTTTTTATTTAACCCTAACACAGGGATGTTAACCTATATCATGGAAGTCTTGTTTGGTATCCAGCCTGATTGGCTCGCCAGTGGACCTCTTTCTATGTTTATGGTTATAGTTGCAGCGACGTGGAAAAATCTCGGTTATAATATAATATTTTTCCTTGCGGGATTGCAGAACGTTCCTGGCGATTTTCTGGAGGCAGCTGATGTTGATGGAGCCAACATCTTTCAAAAATTCTGGCACATCACGCTCCCCCTTCTCTCTCCAACTATACTTTTTCTCGTAGTTATGAATATGATCTACTCGTTTTTTAGGACTTTTGCCCTGATAGATATAATGACGAAGGGGGGTCCATCGGGCGCTACCAATATAATGATTTTTAATCTTTATCGGGATGCGTTCCAGTACTTCAAATCCGGTATTGCGGCATCGCAGTCTTTGCTATTATTCGTGCTGGTTTCAATTTTGACCTTGATACAATTCAAGACTTCAGGCAAGGGGGTGTA
>CAZTJJ010000140.1:0-4475 GCA_964614065.1 uncultured Thermotogae bacterium | reverse complement strand
CCCCAGGTACCTCTGCCCGGGCGGAATACTTTTCCCGGAATTGGGCTCAGCTTTGGGATTATTTGCGTTTCAGTTGCATTTTGCCTTAAAATAAGGCATAAATAGATGTAGACGTAGTTTCATCATTTGACTGGGTTTCACATTGATTTAGTTTCATCTTTTTAACAAGGAGGTAATCCCGGGATGACCTACCGCCTTACAGTCTTTATTTCACTCCTGTTAATACTTGTTAGCGCTTTCACGGTTTTAGGCGCTCCGGAATTCACCGCGCAGTCATTGGAAACGTCGGTTTTAAACCCCAATGACTCAGGTATTACTGTACAAGAAGTGTTGGTAAATGAGTTTAACCAGTCCATTCGAATAAAGGAGTTAACAGTTGCAAATTTTGGAAATGCTACAGAGAACGAAATAGGGGAACTTCGGGTTCAGTACAAGTCTTCCGAGGGTGACTGGTCCTCTGTCCATCTGGGTAATTTGACGGGGATAAATTCTGGCATTACTTTTTCTTTGCCTGGAGAGGGAGTTACTTTACATCCCGGAGATAGCAGCAGGTTTCAGTTTAAAGTCTTCGTTGGGCCCCCAGGAAATATCCCGGTTAGTAAATATGGCCAGAGCCTGTCCCTAAAGCTTGGAGCAATGTTTCACTACGTGTCTTTGAACGCTCGGGGGATTGCTGTAGATTCAGTTAGTTCCTCTTGGCTTATGGATCCCCATCCGGATACCATCCTTCGCGGAGGGTTCGAAAGTGTTGGCTTTGGAATGGTTGAGGAAGCTTTCTTACATCCAGGTACTGTCAGCACCATTGGGAAATTTATCTTCACTGATGATGATTTGAACCCGAGCGGGGTGGAAGTGAATTCAATCACGGTTACAAACGATTTGAAAACGGATGACCCGCTTGTACTTGGTAAAGATATTATTCAGATATCTCTGCATGTGAAAATATTTGATGGCGACACGGCTGAGGAAAGGAGTATCACAAAATCTGTGAATAGTCCAGTCTCAAAAGTCACCTTTGACCTAACTTCGGAAGAATGGTGGGATGGAGTATGTAAGGATGATAATCAGGTTGTAATTACGGTGAAGGGTAAGGTTGCACCGGGTCAGGAGTGCCGGAGCAAGCATAAATTGAGGACAGGACTGAAACTAACTACAAAAGAGATGAATGGAATGGCAGGATATCCCTTTCCTCAAAAAGCAATTACACCCAGAACCAATATCCAGACTCTGGAAATGTATGGCTTAGAACAAATCGAGGATAAGACGATTTGGTTATCCAAGGTTGTAAACTTTGAAGAGACTTTTAAACAGACCCTGGTATTGAAAGATGACGACGCTAACTCTGATGATTTCATCCTATCCGAAATTAAGCTGATGAGTAAAGGAAGCCTATCAAATTCCGACTTCAAAGATATTTCTGTGTACAGCGTCAAGGAAGATGGTAAGCTGGTGAAAATCGGCTCGGGGTTGACTTTTGGTGATAATTGGCAAAACCTGACTTCACAAAGCGAGTCCGTGGTACCAGATCAGGGGGAGTTACTTATTGAAGTTCACTACACTGTCTCTGCGGGCGCAACCCGTGGGGGTACGTTTTCCCCCTTAGTTCAGGTTAAGGGTAACGAAGGTTTGGGGAAAAATGTGTCAAGCCCGGTATGTTCCTGTCCAATGACTTTGACAGTCTATCCTAGATGTGCTGAGTTGATATCTGGAAGTCGTCAGATGGCGGGAAAACCACCGACGGTGGATTCAAACAAACTGTTTGCCCAAAGAATTGATATTATGGACAAAGATGAGAATCAGTACGACTTATACATCAATCCAATAGTTATAAAGAATTTGGGCACGGCGACAGGACAGGACTTTGAGAAGCTAGAGCTTTATGACGAGGATGGCAAACTGTTGGTCTCAACAACGAATCTTAATGGATTGAATACGGCGGGGGCCACTCTGAGCAACTTGGACGGGATCACTACAGTTTGTGATAGTCAATTTGGTAACTGGAGATCTTTTTACGTTTACCTGACACCATCCCGGAGCTTGATGACAGCTGACGTTAGAACTGTCTGCCTTGAAACGACTGTTTACCAGTCAGAGGGGAAACGCGATTGTACGGATGTAGTTAAGGGTACGTGGTTTGAGATTGACCCCCGAAAGCTTTTTTAAGACCGCGGTCGTTTACACATCTTACCGGGTGCATACGTTTTAGTGCTTGTGAGCGATAGGTGCGATATTTTCTTCTGATGCACCCTTGGCAGCCTTCCTGGGGTTATAATGTTTGCTAAACGAGGTAATTGGTTAGGATTTCAGTCTGTATGATCCTAAGTGTTTAATCGCTATCACCAAAACTGGCCGAGGAAGCCCTCCAGCATCCAGTTTAAATATGTATTTAGTTACCAAAACTTGCCGAGAAAACCCCACATCTTGCTCGGGGGATGAATCGGCTAATTCCAGTAAACCACACAAATTAACTGGGAATGTTTGATTAGCTGCCCCGTCTATATTAAACTGAGTTCTGGGTTCACCGCTGCGAGAGGAAGTTGAATTAAGTCGCTAAGTGATACCACTAGATTAAGAAAGCAACGTGATAAAGCAAAAGTAACGGTCTTTTGTACATGTTATTTAGAAGTGATACGTAAGAAAGAGGATCACACGTACCAGGTGATAAACTTGAGGCTGAATCTCGGTTGGTTGGGCGGGATAGCCAAAATTTAAGAGGTGTATATTTGTGGAATTTCAGCTTGTTACTCCCCAGACTACTGTATATTCGGCTGATGATGCGGACCTTGTCGGGGGGAGAACCAAGGAAGGATCTTTCAGCATACTTCCACGTCACATTCCTGCATTGATGGAACTGGAGCCAGCGATATTGAAAGTTAAGACGGTTGATAACGTGGTCAAATTTGTGGTCCAGGGTGGATTTCTATTTAAAGAAAGGGATGAGACAATTAAGATCCTGACGCCTGAAGCAAAAAGGTTGGATGAAATTGATAGGAAGGAAACAGGGGAAAGGGTTGATGAGTTGACTCGGGAACTGGAAGGTTTAGATGAAGAATCACCTTCTTACGATTATCTACAGACACAATTAAGACGAGCAGAAAAGGAACTAGAAGTGGTTGAGAATGAAGGATAACCTTCCTGTTTACGTTACTGGATTGGGAGCCGTTACACCGTTTGGAACAGGGGTTCCTCTCCTCTGGGAGAATATTGTTAGCGGTTCAAGTTCCATTAGACGAGTCGACGACATAATAGATTTGTCCGGTATCAAGACGAAGCTTGGCTCTCTCGTTCTGGATTTTGATCCAAAAGATTGGTTCAACAGGAAAAGAGCCCACCGTTTAGGACGTCCCAGTCAGTTCGCTATTGTGGCTGCCAGAGAGGCGCTTGACGATGCAGATTGGGAGTGGAGTCCTGGTAGTTATACGGAGAACGTGGGTGTTGTGACGGGCACGGGGATAGGGAATATCAACCCGTTAATAGATAGTCAGGAAGAAATGGTGGATCGTGGACCAAGAAAAGTCAGTCCGTTTTTAATTCCCCAGTTAATGCCCAATGCCGCGGCTGCACAGGTGGCTATTGAGTTTGGGTTTGGAGGCCCCAGTTATGGTACGGTTTCGGCTTGTGCCAGCGGTACCCATGCCATTGGACAAGCTTTCAAGGAATTACAACTTGGTACGGCGGATATGGTAGTGGTTGGTGGCGTAGAGGCGCCGTTATTGCGAGTTGCGTATGCTGGATTCAGCCGGATTAAGGCACTGTCCACCAGAAACGATGACCCAAGGGCCTCGTCCAGACCGTTTGACAACGAACGTGACGGCTTTATTATGGGTGAGGGTGCCGGGTTTTTGATATTGGAAAATGAATCTAGTGTGGTCAGCCGGGATGTGAAACCCTACGCTAAGATTTTAGGTATGGGTGCAACAGCCGATGCCTACCACGTTACTGCTCCCAGGGAGGACGGTAGTGGCGCCAGAGAGGCCATGAGAATAGCTCTGAGAGAGGGTGGCGTCCAACCAGAGGAAGTTGATTACATAAATGCTCATGGGACCAGTACCAGGTTGAACGACAAAATGGAATCTAGAGCAATTAAGGACCTTTTTAAGGAAAGAGCGTATGAAATACCGGTTTCTTCAAGTAAATCTCAGTTTGGACATCTCGTTGGTGCAGCTGGCACTGTGGAGGCGATAGTCACCTGCCTGGCTATAAAGGAAGGATTCGTTCCCCCCACAATTAACTATGAACATCCCGACCCCGACTGCGATCTAGATTATGTTCCCAACGAAGGTCGTGATCAGGATATTGAACTTGCTTTGTCCAACTCTTTTGGATTCGGCGGTCAGAACGCCTCGGTGTTGTTTAAGAGGGCGTAGCATCCAGGATTGGTAATCTGCTCTCTTTGGTTTCAGGCATCGATTGCCGGAGGTCCCATGCTCTGATCGGTTTTCATCTGGACAACACTCAGTTTATAGCAGCCGGAG
>CAZTJJ010000139.1:0-4488 GCA_964614065.1 uncultured Thermotogae bacterium | reverse complement strand
CTCTTTGAACAGGGAAGGATTCATAATTTCACCAAAATTAGCCGAGGAAGCCCCATGGCTTGCCCTGGGGAGAAATCGGCTGGTTTTTGTCCAGCACTCAATTCGCCCTGCTCAATTGAACTCGGAACAAATACAACACAAGTTCCGAATTGAGTGCTGGACGATTGAGTGCTGGGTCTTCTTTTGTAAAAGAACAAAGTACGTAGTCAAATTTGTTTTTTACAAGCCCCGCACCTTGGTGCGGGGGCGATTGACTTCCTTTAATTGAGCAAGCCCTGTTTCGAGTCCTTCGATAATTGCCTCCGGCCGAGGAGGACAACCGGGTATATTGATAACCATGAGGTCGTCTGAGGTATCGTTAACGATTTTTCTAACCGGACCGATACAGTTATAGGCATCGTGAAATATTCCCTTTGAGCAGGCACATGTACCCACAGCGGCTACAATGAAAGGTTTGGAAGAAGCCTCGAGAATCCGCTCAAAGCGGGGTTTGGATTTTCTGGTTACGGGTCCGGTAACGGTAAGGACATCGGCGTGTCTGGGCGAGCCAACCAGTTTGATACCAAAACGCTCCACGTCGAACTTAGGCGCAAGACAGTCAACTATCTCGATATCGCAGTTATTGCAGGACCCCGTATTTACGTGATAAAGCCAGGGTGATTTTGTTATCCCCCACGTTCTCCAGTTCATTGACCAACGCCTCCAGTTAGAGCCAGGCTAGTCCGAGGTAGTTACCAAGGATCGCCAGAATTAATGAAAACAGGGCTATTGGTGCTACACCATACCAGAAGAAGTGCAATGCCTGATCCGATCTCAGCCGGGGATTTGTATTCTTTATTAGAATGATTGCTACTAGGACGAGAACGTATTTTAACGCGCCCCAGAGAGCACCCCACCCTGTACTGAAACCACCGAGAAAAACAGTCACCAAAAATAGCGGTAAAACTAGCAGAGCCATCAAATGAGAAATCTTGAACAGTGCAAGTAACGGCCCAGAATATTCGATAAGGGGTCCACCCATAATTTCAGTTTCGGCCTCCGGGGTATCAAAAGGAATGAACTTTAACTCGGCTTGGATACAAAGTAGCGCCACCAGAAAAACAAACACCCCGGAAATACTTGTCACCAGTGGGCGTAAGGTAAACTCAGTTAGTTTAAAAACGCCATTCGTTTTTACAATTGCCGTTGTAACGGCCAGCAGCAAGGGCATTTCATAGGAAAGCATCAATCTTAGTTCTCTTGTTGATCCTATTGTGGACAGGACGTTTCCGGAAGACATACCGCCGAGTATTAACGAAAAAGCTGGTAGGACTAGAAGATAGAGGACAACGATGATATCCCCAATAAAAGAGACCCCGGGATAGTTTGCCTTAATTAAAATTATCGAAGCGAGAAGCAGCCCAGCCGGACCCATCAGGGGGACCAAGATGTAACTCCATTCCATGCTTTCCTTGGGGATGATATTTTCTTTTCCAAACAATTTAACAACATCGTAGACTGGTTGTAGAAGAGGGGGACCAACTCTCCATTGGACGAGAGCCGAAACTTTTCTAACGACCCATGAAGCCAAGATACCCATGGTAAGGGTAAAGAGAAGTCCGGGAAAGACAACGAAGTTGAATACTAATCTACCAGCCATTATTTAGCCCTCCTGAGACCAAGGATTTCGGGCTCCCAACTACTGATATGCACGAGCAGGCCATCTCTGAGCTCATGCCACTTTTCCCCTTGAGGTTCGTGACCCTTCGGTACGTACTTCAAAGCGTCGTGGGGACATGTGGATACGCATGAGGGTTCATGGTTACGGTCTTCACACAGGTTGCACCTGGACCCCAAAAACGGAATGAAGTCGGTGTAAATGGTTCCAAACGGACAGGCCATCACGCAGGATTCACAACCAATGCAACGCAAATTGGCTCGCGTTATGACATCGTTCTCATTTTTCTCCAGAGCATCGACAGGACACGCTGCTACACAAGCTTGATCGTTACACGAGCGACAGTAATAGGCAAAGGTTGCTTGCTCTCTTAAGTCCGTAATTCCGTTATTCTTGGGATGAGACAAGTTTTCACAGTGGACCACACAGCTGGCGCATTGCTGCCCACCACATACGTCAAGATCCAGCAATAACGTTCCATCTGCATCCTCTTCGAGTCGAGTAATAGCGATAATGTTAATCACTCCCAGAGACCGGGAATATCTTTAACCTGGTCGTAGGTAAAGACAGGCCCATCCCGGCAAACGTAGTAAGGTCCAAGCTGGCAGTGTCCACACATTCCGACACCACAACTCATATTTTTCTCCAGTGAAAGGTAAATGTCCTCGGGTTCAAAGTAGTTCAGCAGAGTCTTGGCGGTAAATTTCATCATAATGGGTGGACCACAGACCACGGCCAGCCCGTTCTCCGTATCCATCTCCGGACCTTCGAGCAAATTCGTGACCACCCCTTCTTTTCCTTCCCACTCTTCGTCGGCCTCGTCCACAGTAAGTTCTACACCTATCATCGTTTCAGTATCCCATTCGCTCAATTGCTCTTTGTAAATTAAGTGGTCAGGTGTTCTGGCTCCGTATTTTAGGTAAATTTCACCAAATTGTTCCGGACTATCCATCAATTCGTAGAGAAGCGATCTCAGAGGCGCAAGACCAACGCCCCCGCCGACTATCAGGATGTCGTGCCCCCTCATCTTGTCCAGTGGATATCCCTTTCCATAAGGCCCTCGGATTCCCAGGGTTTGACCGGAATTTATTTCATGTAATTTTCCCGTGACCTCGCCTGCCTCCATGATGGTTATCTCTAGAGTTTCATGTATGTTGGGAGAAGACGAAGGAGTGAACGGGGCCTCTCCTCGACCCGGCACGGACAGCTGGACAAATTCTCCGGTCTGAAATTCGAGTGGTTTTTCCGGGATTAATTCAAAAGTTTTAATATTTGGTGATTCCTTTTTGATGTCCGCGATTTCGACTGGAATAGAACTATAAGGGTTTTCCAGTCCCTTGATATCCTCTTCACTTAGTTTACTTCGTATTTGCACTTGGAATCTCCTTTAACACATCGCGAATATCGATATCGCCCATACAACTATCCGTACAACGCCCACAGCCTGTACAACCGTAAAACCCATAGTTCTCATATACTCGTTCGAACTTATCGTAGAACCTGTTTCGGACTCGACTCTCCAATGATTCCAGCGGATTGGCGCCGCCTGCAACTCTGCTGTAACCCTTTAAGTTACAGCTATCCCATACTCGTCTGCGGTTGACAGACGTATTTTCTGGCTTTTCGTAGAGCTGAAAACAGTGGCAGGTTGGACAGGAAAAATTGCACGCGCCACATTCCACGCATTCCTCGGATAGGTCGGTCCAAATTGGGTCTCGGTAAGGTATTTCCGGCTTCCTTTTCGATAGGTCAACGAAGTTGTTCTTCCTGTCCAGTTCTTCTGTCAGAGATTTTCTGAATGAGGTTCGTTCCGCCAGTAGTTCTTCTGAGACCGGTTGAAATAGATTTGAATTTCTCTGGTATAGGTCCTGGGCTTCTTTAGATTCATCGTTTACTTCGACGAACAGATCGTCCCGGCGGGGCAGACGGCTAATGTTCAGGTCAAAACCGCCCTTGGGGTAAGGTTGCCCCCCGATTTTGTTACAGAAACAGGTATCCGCGACATCATAGCAGTCACTGGAAATCAATAAAGTGTCATGCCTTCGAATGGCGTAGTACGGGTCGGTAATTTCTTCCTCGAGAAATATTGCATCTAAAACTTGCAGCGAGACTAGATCACATGATTTTAGACCGAAGACAGCTTGCTTCTTTCTCTCTGGTTGAAAATCTTTGTCAGGAAAGCGGGAAACTTGTTCTTTTGGCGGAAAAAAGAAGACTTTTGGGGGAGTTAAAATCCGAGTTACTGGAAAGGAAACCGCAGAACCCTGAAAATGATCCCAATTCGTATATCCTGAGCCACCATCGGACGAAGAAGGAACAAATAAATCTCGTTCCTTTGCAATGTCATTCAAAAGTTCCAGGAAGTTTCTTTCGGTTATCCGATACAGTTGCATGGTATCTCCTGTCAGGCCCTTGTTTTTCTACCGGACGCGAGCTGACACTTTATTTTGCCCGCTTTCACAAATAGTATTTGCCCTTATGCCAGCAGTATTTCTTCCGTGTTTATCTGAACATTTGTACTATTCAGATCCGTTCAGCCAAAATTTTTGTTGAATGCAGTTTTAAGTTTATTTAAGCAGTCCGAAGCGCTAGAGAAAACCCGCAATCAACAAGTCAAGAGATACTTTAAAGGATAGCACGTAGTGGGTTGTTAGTGGGAGTACCCTATTGTAAAGAATTTCGAGAAGTGTTGAAACTGTTCCAGTCTCTAGTCTGTTCTATATTATTTAATTTGCGTTACTTCTTATTAACAAATCGAAATTCGTGTTTTCTTCTGTGATCGTCCCTGGTTGTCTTTTTGTCCCTTTGGGTACTCAGGACTATATAAACAT
>CAZTJJ010000138.1:0-4498 GCA_964614065.1 uncultured Thermotogae bacterium | reverse complement strand
CAGACCCCACTCTCTTAAAAAAGCCCCCACTCGAGTAATTCTGCTGTCATCCTCTTTGACTTGATACCCAAGTCCTTTTTCTTCAGCGTTTTCAACCATAGTCCTAAACTTCCAGGGTTTAAAAATCTCGCCATCCTTTCCCACCCGTTCCTGCCGAAAAAATACGGGCCCTTCAGAACCAATCTTTATTGCGATACTGATAATCAAAAATGGAACCGCTAAGATAATTAGCCCAATTAAGCTAAGAAAAATGTCTAAAAACCGTTTTATTAACAGTTGATGACCTCTTTGTTTCATAACTTCGAAATTTCTTAAAATCGACAAATCATACTCACTTTCCAAACACTTCTCTTCTGCAAGTAAGTTTTGCATTCAACGGAAACCTAAAATTACAAAGTCTGACCACCAAAATTTTTCCTTCACTCTTTGTGCGAAAAATGTGTTCTCAAAGAGACTTTATAACTCAAGCATAAAACCTACAAACAATGTTCTGATACTGATAGCAAAGAAAAATAAGCAATTGAAGTAAAAAATCTCATTTTTGATTTTCCCCAAAGTTCTCAATTACCTTCGTAAGCTGGTCAGCCTGAATGTCCCTGTGAAAATTTTCTTCTACATGCTCGCGCGCAGAACGGCCCATCTCAAATCTTCGCTCTGGGTCGTTATATAACTCTTTTATTACCTCTGCCAATTGTGCACTTTTGCCGGGAGGAACAAATATTCCTCCATCTGAATCCTCTACCACCTCTCTAATAACCCCATCAATAGAAGATACAATTGGACGACCTGCTGCCATGTAGTCAAAGATTTTATTTGGGTAGACCTTACGAAAGCTTTTCACGTTTTTTAGCGTCGCCACAAGAGCGTCAGAGGCAGCCAGCAGTTTAGGTATTTCATTTTTCGGCACCGAACCGTACAAAGTTACGTTCTCCAACTCAAACTTCTTGACTAAAGACTCAATATCCCCTCGCTTTTTTCCATCCCCCACAAGTAAAAAATGGATTTCGGAATGATCTTTAAGGTGCTCAGCGGCCCTGATGATAGTTGGAATATCGTTTGCCTCCCCGAGAGCTCCAGCATAAGTTACAATGAATTTATCAGCTAGCTTTAAACTTTGCTGTATTTCTTCCCCTTTATCATTAGGGTCAAACATATTAACGTCAACTCCGTTAGGAACAACGGATATTTTATCGGCCGCAATCCCCTTCTTTGTGATAGAATCTTTGTACGCTGGAGAGTTAACAATGATATGATCAGCTCTTCTATATAAAAACCTTTCTAGAAAACGACCGAGACCAATTATAATTGGATTCTGTAATACCCCTAATTCGACAGGAAAATCTGGCCACAGATCGCGGATTTCCAGTAGGAAAGGAGATCTATGCAATATTGAGGATATCCAAGCAGTAATAGCCTGAAAAATTGGAGGAGAGGTTCCCATCACTACATCAACCGATCTAACTCTAAAAGTGTTACTTAGTGAACTAAACATAAACACCAAGTAGGCTACAAGCCGCCAGAAAAAGCTTTGGTGAATGAAGCTTGGTGTAAAAGCCTTAATGATCCTCAGATTTTCGAATTCTTTCTCCTCCCCTAACTCTTGGGCCTTGGTTTTTCTCCCTGTTTTGTAATTAAGGTTGCTCCTTACAATTGAAAACTCGTGACCTTCCTTTGCACAGCGTTTCATTAATTCATAGTGTCTCGTTCCTCCCGGTTCGGAAGGCAAAGCAAAGGCTTGGTGTATAAATAGGACATGCATTATTTAACCACCCGGTCCTTGTCGATTGAACCGGAAATGCTAACCTTTTCGAGAGAGGGAGAGTGTACTTCCTCAGAATCAGTTAATTCAATTTCTCCAACCCACTTATCAGTCCGAATCAATAGCGACTCCTCCGTGACTCTTGCTGATTGAATATTCGGACCGAACAATGTTACAATCCGTGCAGACCTAGCATACAATGACACATCAAAGGACAAAGCGGGCTCACAAGAATAGTAATAAGGAGCATACCAGCCTTCCCAACTTTCCTCATCACCTCGAACCAGGGAATAGGATCTTCCTTGATCCGAAATAGATAAGATTTGATATTTACCTCCCTCAGTTTGTAAAGTAACACCTTCACCATCAAAATCTCGTTGAAATGAGAAATCTCCAAGGTTCCAGTGGAGCCGATATTTATGCTCTGAATCGGCCAATAGATTATCCATTACAATCCAGTATTCACCAATTCGAATTAAAGAACGTTTATGATACACTGGTTCGCTCAAGCGCTGATAACCATCGTGAAACCCCTCGAGGTAATCTAGCTCACCCGAATCTGAATAAAAAGTTTTCGTCAAGTTTCCTTCAAGCCAGGGCAACCACAGAAATTTTCCCGCACGATCCATTTGATCTTTCTCATCCACGGCAACCGTATTATGGTAGCGGGTTCGGGAAAAGTCAAACTTTCTTTTTCCACTAGGATTATAACTATAGGTTCCCGGATCAAAAGCAATATTTAATCCCTTCCACCAGAGATCGAAATGAAGCATATCTGCCTGTCCGGGCCGATACTGAAATGAACCGCATCGGAATAGACCAAAAGTTTCAGAATTCCGTAAAGTATAATAACCTCCCGAAGATGCTTTGAAGTTTGAACGACCTGGGGGGATAGGGTCCGTTTCTAAAACTTCTGGTCCAAAAAGCCAAAACAACTCTTCGTCCCAAGGTCCTGCTTCAAAACATCTTTCATTCTCGAAGTAAAAATGGGCTGCTTGTGCAGTCCCCCTAAAATCCTGATAGTCGCAATTTGTAAGAGGGAGGACGAGGGAGCCATCAAAAGAACCATACCGGGGCACTCTCCCGCTTTGCTCATCCTGCAGTTGAACGAGAAAATCTACTGCTTTGCGAATTCTATTCTCGAGGTTGGAGCTAAAAGACCAATTATTTATCTCGCCCAAACGTAGAACCCAAAGGTAATCTTGCAACATCAACCTGTGATAATTAAGGGAATACTGCGAAAAGGAACCATCCTCGTATATTAGTTTCTCGGCCAATGATTCCAAGAATTGCTCCCCTTTGCTCTGCCACCGCTCGGAATCCGGAAATTCCGGAAATAACGTTCCTATTGTCCAAAGGCCCATTGCTTCACTGATCCCGTGGTTATTATTCTGGCTGAGGGCGTAGTTTATATTAGATTTTATTCGTTCACCGGATGCATAAAGCATCTCAGCAAGCCTGGCAACCCTTTTTGGTGTTGTAGCAGAACTTACGAGAAAACCATACATGCCAAAAATCCAGGCCATCGATCGAAAACTAATCTCTTGGCCGCACATCCAATTAGGACCGAGGTTGGGGGGGTTTTCATTCCGCCAGTTTTCAACTAAATCCCAAAATAGCCTGGGATATTTTTCACTTCCCGTTCTCCAGTAAGCCCTAACTAAATCGTAGACGAAGCCAAAACGATTCAGGTCCCAGATAACTTTTATATCTCCATAATCATAATTTCCCAATTGACTCCAGTGGACGTCAGAGGGCGCAATTTCTCCCGTGATATGATTTTTGTGCCAGTTAGGGGGAAAGCCAACTTTGATATTTTTGATGTGAAAAAAACTAAAAATCCCATCAATAAGCTTATCTGACTGCTCTAAAGGAGTATTATCTGCTTTATCCCAATTTCTAAGAAGATCTCCATATTCTTTCCGATCGTCAGGGGAGAAAAAGAAATTGGGCGCTTCCGCTCTCCGATATTCATAATATTTCCCGGGACCTGTAGGACTTTTACTGGTTAAGATTTCCTCTAAAACATAGTCCTCCCAATTTCCTGGTGGGGTTTTTAATTTTAGCAATTTAAGCTTGCGCTGAGTTCGATACCAAGCCCGATAAACTAACCACCGAAAACCAAAATATTTATAAAGATAAAACAATTTACTAAGCCGCATATCTTACCCTGTGTCAGAAAAAACGAGAGAAGAAATACCCCTCTAACCCACCACTTCAGAACTACTAACAATCATTCAGACAACCAACCCCCAAGCGTCTCGCCTCGAACCCTACGTATTTCCACTCCTTTAAGTTGAGACACTTCCTAGTATCCAATACCTTTTTTGTCCGCATAAGAGGTGAGATGTCTTTAGGATTTAACCTTTTGAATTCATCGTGATTGGTAAGAATCACAGCACAATCGGAATCCTTAAATGCCTCCTCGTAACCGACAAGCTCGTAGGGGAAGTCCTCGACGTGTGGATCCACTACTGAAATATCATAACCAAACTTCGACAATTTCTCCAACACTGGTAAAGCAGGGGTCTCTCTTGTATCGTCTACGTTTCCTTTGTAAGCAACTCCCAGCACGGTAATTCTTGGCCACTTTATACCTTCAACCATTTCTTTGACCGCTCTAACCACTCGTTCGGGCTGATAATCATTTATTTCTCGACTCAGTTGTAAGAGAGGCGTCTTTTCCCTCGCTTTCTCGATGATAAACCAGGGATCGATAGGTATGCAGTGGCCACCCAC
>CAZTJJ010000137.1:0-4529 GCA_964614065.1 uncultured Thermotogae bacterium | reverse complement strand
TGCTGGGTCTTCTTTTGTAAAAGAACAAAGTACGTAGTCAAATTTGTTTTTTACACGTCCCGCACCTTGGTGCGGGGTAATTGACTCATGGTAACTTTGATACCACGACGAAATACTCGGAAAGTATAACCAAAATTGACTGGTTCTTAAACGCTATTGGTACAGATTAGGTTACTCAAGTGTGTGATTATGCAACGACCCCCTAGCTATTGGTAATAGGGTCGATGACACTTTAAGATATGATAATGATACTAGTGTGATCGTTAAGGGACAAATTTCGGGGAGTTATGTTTTGTTATTGACAACATGAAAAATATTCCAAACAAGATCACGTTCCTACGAATTTTACTTATACCGGTGTTGATGTATTTGTTGCTGTCGGGGGCGAATCTAGCTGCGTTGGCGTTATTTTTGTTTTCGTCGCTGACTGATTTTTTCGACGGCTTTCTGGCCCGGAGGATCGATCAAATAAGCCCATTTGGGAAATTTGCCGATCCGATTGCAGATAAAATATTAATCTCGACGGTGTTTATTACCTTCATTCAGCTTGGTGACCTCTCAGCTATTACCGTTGTCATAGTAGTCGCCAGAGAATTTTTAGTGACAGGATTGAGGCTCATTGGGATCGCTAAAGACATAGTGATTTCAGCGAGCTGGTTGGGAAAAATAAAGACGATCTCGCAGATGGTCTTGATAGTAGCAATTTTGGTATGCAAGGAATGGTATTGGCCAACTCTAACCGGTTTTTTACCTATGCTTGAGTATGTTGTTATAGCTACTACGTTGGTGTCTGGTGGGGACTATTTACGACGAAACAGCGATTTGATAAGTGGCGCGATTTAAAATAGAATTTGTGTTTAGTGCTCTTCCAACGCTTCAAGAGGTAATCCAAAGTCAGCCCATAGTCCTTCCAGGTCGTAGAATAGGCGAACTTCCTCGTCAAAAATATGGACGAAGTACTCCCCAAAATCCAGGACCACCCATGCCCCAGATTCTAACCCTTCTTTGCGGAGTAAATTTGCGGAGAAATTTTCCTCGAGATTTTCTGCTATCGCACGAACGTGCTTGGGATTGTCTCCATTCGCTAGAATGAAGAAGCTTAAGGCGATACTGTGCTCCCTCATATCAAGGATCTCAATCTTGTCGCCCTTTTTGTCCTCTATTAATTTTACTAGTTCTAGTAAAATTTGTTGATCCTCGCGATTAAGAGACAAAGTTTGGCGACCCCTTTCCTAGAACCAACAAGAGGTTAGCGGATTCCGGGATGTTGACCCCGGCTGCCTTAATTGCATTCAGCTTATCCTGGAAGTCGTCACTGGATACTATTTTTAGTTCGAAGTTAAGCTTACTGGCAAGTATGTTAGCGGCCTTTTGGGCGTCGGATTTAAGGGTCACTAAATAACTTGTACTATAATCGAACCGGTCGGCGTTATCAGTACCTACCACAGAGAAACCTTCCTCATTTAGCCTATTTTCAGTCATCCGTGCCAAGTAGTTACTGCCTTCCCCGTTTAAGATGTAAGGCTTTACGTCGGAACCCCCTGTCAGACCCAACCCATTGATCTCTTTCGCTATCACTCTGCGCGTTTCGACGATCATTGGAAGAAGTACGGACTTGTTGTCAACTCTGGCCGGCTTACCAGGCAAAGTTTTCATGGTAAAATCGTCCATTTCCAGGCTTCTGGCGGTCTTGGCGAGATCGTACATGTCCATTAAGGACAGGTTTGTTTTTGTATACTTGCGGCCTGTGTTAATCAGGCCTTTAATTTGTGACCAACCTTTTAACTGGATGCTACTTTGTAATACAGCGCGCAGGAATTTTTGTTGACGGCTGATTCTTTTCAGGTCGCTCTCGTTACCCCTGTACCGCATATAACCCAGGGCCTCAGTGCCGTTTAGAGTTTGTGGGCCTGGTTTGATATCTATATTTAAGTCTCCTGCTTTATCGGTATATTGCAATCTTTCGTCGACAGTTATATCAACACCACCTATTAGATCTACAATCTCTTTAAATCCTCGATAGTCAATCACCAGATGGTAATTGATCGGAACTCCAAGAAAGTTAGAGACCATCTCTCTTGCAAGTTGGGCACCGTCGATGGCGTAGGCGGCGTTGACCCGGTAAAATTTGTCTTCGGGATATTTTAGATAGAGATCCCTAGGAATGGAGATTAAACTTGCCTTATTGGTTTCAGCATCGATGCTGACTAGCATCATGCTGTCGCTCCGTCTTGCTGTAGCCCCCTTGATGTAATCTATCCCCAGGACCAATAAATTTACCTTTTCCCCCCGTTCAACTAAATCGTGGACGTTTCTTTGGTTAAGTAGGTATATCCCAATTCCCGAGCCAACTATTAGTATAACTAAAACGGCGGATATGAATATTTTCCATTTCATATCATTATCAAAGTTAATTTAACGTATTGTAGTCATCAAGTCAAGAAATCTTGTAATTATCGGTGATCTTTGAATAACTAGTGGGTGGATTCTATAATTATCATAGATTATGGAAGATAATTACGTAAAGTTGGCCAAGTTATCAGTCAGGCAAGCGGTGCTGGGGAAAGATGTTGACGGAATAGGGGAACTTGCAGAAAAGCTCCCACAGGCTCCTCGGGGAGTATTTGTAACTTTAAAGAAGAATGGCAATCTTAGAGGGTGTATTGGCACTTATAGCCCGTCGACTGATTCGCTGGCAAATGAGATAATACAGAACGGGTCTTCTGCAGCGCTGGAAGATCCACGATTCCCTCCAGTAAATCCAGATGAGTTGAGTGAAATAACGGTGTCTGTTGACGTTTTGAGCGAGCTGGAGGAATGTGAGATCAATGATTTGGATCCACAAAAATACGGTATATTGATAGAAAAGGGATTTAAGTCAGGATTGCTTCTTCCGGATCTTGAAGGAGTAGATTCCGTGGATGAACAAATTCACATTACAAAACGAAAAGCAGGTATTCCCCCCGATGATGAGAATTTTACCATTAAGCGGTTTACCGTTGACAGGCATCAAGGAGAAAAACCAGTAGGGAAATAATCAATTCATGTGCTCCACTTCGAATATTTACTGCACGTACACGCTTTCTTGTGTGACTTAACTTATTCAATGATGAGAACTACAGTTACCTTTTATACGTTAGGATGTAGAGCAAATCAATACGATACGGAAATGTTGAAAGAACAAATACGCGAGGACGATAGATACAGAATTATTGATTTTACTAAAGATGCCGACGTTTATGTAATTAATACCTGTAGCGTTACTCAGGGTGCAGATAGTAAGTCTCGGAAATATATACGCCGGGCTGTTAGGGCTGGTGGTATTGTACTAGTCACCGGTTGTTACGTTACCTTGGATGTTGATAAGATAGAAGAGATAGACGGAGTGGACGTGATATTCTCCAACGCCTATAAAAGAAGCTTTGGTAGAATATTAGCTCAGTCGCTGAGGGGCTTTCGTGGCGTCGTGAGCAATGACGATTTGGTTGACTGGGACATCGGATTGGAACGAATATCTAGAGATTCTGTTCACACAAGAGGATTCTTAAAGGTCCAGGATGGCTGCAGCAATAATTGCTCTTTTTGTAAGGTGAGATTGTTGAGGGGACCCGTGCGGTCTAAGCCCGTTACCGAGGCGGTGGAAGAAGCCAAAAGCCTAGGTAAAAACGGCTATAACGAGGTCGTCCTTACGGGCGTAAATTTGGCGGAATACCGAAGTAAGGGCAATGCCTTGGTGGAGTTGGTCACGGAACTGGATGAGCTAGAGGATATTTCAAGGATTCGGTTGAGTTCGATCAACCCGGAAGGCGTCACCAATGAATTGGTCGAAGTGTTTCGCGAATCTCACAAGACTTGTCCTCACTTTCACATCCCACTACAATCGGGTTCAAATAGGATCCTAAAAAGTATGAGTCGAGGGTATACCGCTGAATATTATTTGAAGAAGATTGAACTGTTGAGGAACTCACTGCAGAACGTCACTTTTGGGACCGATATAATGGTTGGATTTCCGGGAGAAACGGACCGCGACGTGAGAGAAACCGAAAAGATCTTGAGAGAAGTTGGCTACATCAACGTGCACGTTTTTCGTTATTCACCAAGGCTACATACGCACGCGTGGGAGTACGACGACGACGTGCAATATTCAGATAAGAAGGAAAGATCAGATAGTTTGCGCTCATTGGCTTCATCGATTAGCCTGGACGTGAGGAGAGACTATAGAGGGAAACAATTAGAGATGATTGTAGAAGAGAAAAGTAGTAGAGTAAATGGATGGCGTGGCTATTCGAAAAATTATCTGGACCTTCACCTCCGATCTGATCAATGTAATAGCGACTTAAGTCCTGGGAAGGTCAAGAGTGTGGAAGTACTTAATGTGCATGACAATTATTGTGAAGCCACGGCAGGTGATACCTCTTATGCGGATAAAGTGGTACTTACCCCTGTTGGAGAAAGGAAGTCCCGATCGTGAGGAGTGATCTATTATTAGTAGCAATAGTAAAGTACAAAAAATAAAAAGGGAAATCACT
>CAZTJJ010000136.1:0-4590 GCA_964614065.1 uncultured Thermotogae bacterium | reverse complement strand
CTTTGAGTTTATTCCTGAGTAGTTCTTTCGCGCATTTTTTTCAACTCTTCTTCCCTTTTGCCCGTACCCGCTATTACAAGCCGACTCTTTTTCCTGATACGGTCCGAGAGTGACTGATAGGCTTTAATTAAATATCCTATTCCCTTGCTGGGCTTGAAGTAGCCGAGGGTGAGAATCGTTATCTTTTCCCCTTCTTCCTCGGGGTCTGTATCCGGTTCAGGGAGAAGCTCGGACGGCATCACCTGTCCGCCCCGGAATATCTTTTCGTTCGGGACGCCAAGGCTCCGCAAATAATTGTCGCTCATTTTGCTGTAGGATATGCAGGCTTCGCTCATCAGACCCATTAAACGCCTGACCCACCTTCCAGCACTCGCTTTGAGGGGTTTGTTTTTCCTGTAGTAGTCCGTCTCCACAAAACCGGTCCAGAATATCAACGGTTTGCCTTCGAATTTACTGACCAGGCTGGCTCCCAACCAGATAGGTAAAAGTTGGAGCCCCAGCTCACCGACTATCAGAAGCTCGAAGTCTTCACTTGCCACCAATCTCCATAGCCAAAAGAACGACCTGACGGACCCCAACCCAGCGTTTTTTCCCAATATGGTCCGGAAGCCGTAGTCCTTCGGAGAGGTATCCCACTCTCTGTGAGAAGACTTTTCTCGACAGAAGTAAACCGTAAGATCTATTTCCCGAGACAGTTCCTCGAACAGGGGGAGCCGATAGGGCGAGGCCTCGTTGTGGACCAGGAGCACCTTTGGTTTATTCATATTATGTTATATGAAAACCCTGTACCGATCTCCAACAGTTAGTGAAAATCAACTATGGTTCTCCTGACAAGGAAAAATTACTGTTCCACAGTAAGTCGGGTCCCACACTCGCCCGGGTCGTTGGGTTCGCATCAAACGATAGCCGGATTTTTCTAGATCCGGTGTCGACAGAGTTTGAAGTGTCGATATTTGTCCTTTGGTCGTAAATACGTTTGATCTACCGAAGAAAATTGTATTTGCATTTGGACCAAACACAACAGCGGCTCTAGAAAGAGCCGCCTAGCGGTAATATTTTGAGTGGGACAACCCCCGTGCTCACCCGGGAGGTTCACCACTACGGTAGGTACTTCTGTCTTTTGTTTTTTTCTTGTTTTGTTTTCCACCAAATCCCAGATCCCAAATCCCAAATCCTAACTTACGGCTTCCAGATTCAAAATAACCTCCGCGTGTTGTTCTGCCGCGCTCGGCTCTATTTCACCCTTAACCCTTCTTTGGCCATTCCTGATTAATCTTCTCCTAAGGGCTGCGTCATCGACTATTCTCAATATTCCGTCAGATAACGCTTCTGAGTCCCTCGGATCCACAATTACTGCTTGGTCTCCGTCACGTAATTCCGCCGATATGCTTCCGGCATCGGTGGCGACCACCGGTAGCCCGCTTGCCATGGCTTCGTCGATCACCCGGGGAAACCCCTCCGCGGAAACGCTGGGCAGGACGAAGATATCTGCCCCCCGGTAGATTTCCAGTAATCTCGCCCTGTCGTCCACGTAACCTTCAAACTTAACCGAGTCTTTCAACCCCCGGTCAGCAACCCGTTCCTCCAGTCGGGCGCGTTCTTCCCCCTCCCCCACCAACAGGAGGCGGGAGTCGGTTTCTTTCCCTGAGGTTTTCAGAATTTGCTCGAAGGCCTCGGTCAGGAACTTTATCCCTTTACGTTTATACATCCCGCCGACGTAGAGGATCTCTACTCGCTCGCCCTGACAGGTATCTTCCCTTTCGTATATGTCCTCTTCAGTTAGCCCGACTATCGGTTTGCTTTTGAAGACCGGTTTACCGTAATCCTGAAGCTGGTGGTAAGTGGCCCTACCTCGGGCAAGCAAGGCGTCGGTTCCGGCAACGGAGAGCCGCTGAGCCCCCTTATAGAAGGTTCTCTTCACCGCAGTACCCAGTCTGGATCCGGCTCGTGCAGATTGGACGAACTCCTTCGGATCGTTGCCAAAATAGGCCACGTACGGGCCTCCTTTAATCCAGATTACCGGAAGCAAAGGTACCGCCCAGCTGCACGGGTAGAATACAAGCACGGCGCTCGATTTATCCAGTAGCTTCCAAAGCTTAAGCTGGTCCCGCAGGACGTACCCCACAAGGGTAAAGGGCCCTCTTTCCTTACCACGGTAGTGGATCTCTTGAACAGATATTCCCGAGCCCAGTTAGTCGAATACCTCTCCCGGCCGGATTTAACCCTGGTAAAAAAGGTTACCTTCCGGAAGTAATACGTCATCTCCTCCAGGTAGTCCACGAAGGCGAACCTGCCCCAGTAGTCTCCATCTTGCTTTTCCAGCTGGGCACCGGAAATCACGCACAATTTGTTCATCTGCTTTCACTCTTCCTCGCTGTGTGCAAATTTCTTTTCTTCAGGGGGCCGTGTTCCCTCTATCTCTTTTTTTCAGCCGGTCGAGCCCCACGCTCGGCCAACGGAGAGGCTCACCAAGGCTGTGTTTTTCGTCGTTTTTGCGTTTTTTGTTTTAACTAGTACCGAACACCTAGCACCAAGTACCTAAATTCCGCCCCCAGCGCGGGGACTGGGGGCTACTCCCAAATCCTAAATCCAAAATCCTAACCCCAAATCCTAAATCCTAAAGTGCCTCAAGCTCCACTCCCCTCCAACTTCCCTAGAGAAAGAGCAATCCAGATCCAAACCCACAGCGTCGATGTAGCTGTCACAAAGTCGTTAGTGAGCATTAACACCAAGAAAGCGAAAAAACCATAAATTAAATTGCGATTCAGTCGCGACACCATCGGGTCGTCTAACCCCCCTAAATTATTGAACAAAGCCCAAAAAGTAATCCCAATTATCGAGAAAAAGGCAAGCGTGCCAACTAACCCTGTTGTCGCGAGCAGGTGAATATAGGTATTTTCGAAAGCATGAAAGTACTTCTTTTTATGGCGTGGACGCTCAATTTTCATCCGAGAAAAATCTATTGGCCCCTGTCCCAGAAAAGGCTTTTCCTGAAATAAATTCCATCCAAACTGGACCGCCTGAATCCTGTACGTAAAAGAGTTATCTTTTAAATTTATTCCACCCTTACTTCCCAGAACGCTGCTTAAGCGATCAAAAGCAAGCTCCGTCCGTTTTCCGGGTACACTGACAATCACCACCCCTCCGATTACGATCAACAATAAAATCAATAAAGAAAGCCGTTTCAAATACCGATAATTCTTCTGATAAAGCTCGCCTATCAAAAATACTAAAAAGAAAAAGATAACCACTAGATATGTCGACCTGGAGTAAGTCAGAAATATTCCTAACAAACCAACCAAAACGCTCGATGCCCCAATTAGTCTAATCTTCCAATCTTCAGCTAACAAAACAGTTAATAACAAGGGAAAAGCCATAAGTATAATTCCACCAGTCTCGTTTGGATTTCCAATGATTCCTGCCATTCTCCCACGAAGAGCACCAGTCATTAGATAACTGGATATTGATAGAGCCAGCTGGACGAAAATCACTAACGGTATTCCCACTAAAACTGTTAACTTAAGAAACCTTGGCGAGACGTTTTCGATGAGGCCAAACCAGATTAGAGTAGCAACAAGCGTCAGCAACAAAGATAATGAGCCCTTCAATCCACCCAGGGGATACTGAGAATTTAACCAGGTAGCGAGAAAGGCACCTAGAGTTAAGATCGAAAGCGGCACTGTAATCGGTAGATATTCTTTCCCCGGTTTTGTCCTACCTTTCAAAAAATGGACACATAGAAACAGTGCGGAGACCCCCAAGCCTATTTTCTGTGTTGTAATGGGGAACCCAAGGACTTTTACCCCCAGGTCAAAGCTAATGAAGATGGATACCAGTACCAGCAGAAAGAGGGTGTTCCATATTGCCGAGTCCTGGGTTTCACGTCCTAACCAGTCCAAACCAATTTTCTCCCTCAAGAATTTATTGAGTCTCATGCGATGCTCACCCGATTCCAAGCCGACGCTTTAGGGGCCTTAAAACCTGAAGGTCGTCTTCCTCCAACCCCAAAGACCACAGTACGAAGAAATAAACCAAAGCCACGAGCAAAGCTTCAACCAGCCAAAGCCATCCAGAGAAGACTCCCCAAACCTCAAGCAGAGCCCAGAAGCCAACCCCGATGATACCTGCGCAGACCGGTTTCCAGTAAGATAATTTATAAGGATGAATCCCCAGGTAACGATATATTTGAACCAATCTTACCAGGCTAATTAGTGTAATAGAAATTGCCGTAGCAATCGCTACACCCAACGCCCCAAAAGATCGAACCAACAACAAGTTTAACCCTACGTTCAACGTTGCCAATATCAAGTTATTTGCCAACTCCGTTTTCTCGGCACCGGCCATATATAACATTGGCCCAAAAGAACCTATAGCGGAGTAGATGGTCTGTGCCAGGGCTAAGATTATTAGAAGGACCCACCCCTGACTGAACTCAGAGCCAAATATCCTTAAAATTGGACGTGAAAAACATATCACAAGGATGATCAACGGTAGGGTTAAGGTGAAAGTCCACTTGCTCGTGCTCTTGTATGTTCGTTCCAGTAAGTCCAAATCCCCCTTATTATACAAATCGGAAATTATCGGCGAGAA
>CAZTJJ010000135.1:0-4594 GCA_964614065.1 uncultured Thermotogae bacterium | reverse complement strand
GGCGGAACTGGCAATTGCGGTAATGCAAGCTTCTGACTTATTTAAAAGAAAACCGACGTATAACTCACTTTCTATCTCAAGCTCTTCTTCAATTAATACAGCTCCAACGGGATAACCCTTTAATTCTGAACCCAACAGGTTCCGTACGGTCTTTTTGGCTTGTTGTAAAGTGGATACTTTCCTTACCCCCCCTGTCTTGCCTCGACCACCTGCTGGAACCTGTGCTTTTACAACACCGGGAATTAAATCCTTGCCCTGAGGGGGGAAATCAGAGTCTTCTACTTCTGAGTCCTGCACAAGGTAATTTTTAGGCACAGGGATATCGTATTCTCCGAACAGCTTCTTCCCCTGGTACTCAAGCAACCTCATTCAGTTATACCTCCAGAGAAACACCGGTGTCTTTAGCAAGCTCGATACCCTGCTCGGCCGCCTGAATATCTATTTCGATAAACTTTTCATCAACATTTTCCTCAATCGTATTTAGGAGGTGTTCCTTTGTAAACAAGCCTGTTGCATGCTGCAAAAAACCTAACATAACCATGTTTGCTACAATTTCGTGGCCAATTTCTTCCGCAATCTCCCGGGCTTTTACCTCTATGATCTCGATATCATTTCGATCCGGTGGTTCCACCAAACCCGGATCAATAACGAGGTACTTACCAGGTTCCAGACGAGGCAAATAAGTTTCCAGGGCTGGTTGAGACATTGCTACAAGGAGATCGACCTGATCAGCTGAAGGCGATCTAATCTCATCCTCAGAAAGGATTAGCTCTGCCTGGCATTCTCCACCCCGCGCTTCTGATCCAAAGGATTGAGTTTGAACGGCATTCAAGCCCGCTCCCTGAACGGCGGCAGTTCCAAAGATAGTTGAAGAGAGAACGATTCCTTGACCGCCAAAACCGCAGAACTCTAAATTCTTTCGTTGTTTGCTCATTTACATCCCTCAATGTTTTTTATCACGTTTCCTTCGAAGGTCGGCCTGGAACGTTTAAGCAAATTTCCAACAACGAAGTAATCTTCTAACTCTTTATCTGACATGTTCTCAGCTTCTTGCTTAGTTACAGACCTATCGTCAATCCACTGGACTACTTCGGTCGGACTTCCCGTACCCAGAGCGTAACGGCCAAAGTGGGTTGGGCACTGGGAGATGATTTCCACCAGAGAAAACCCTTCATGTTCTAAAGCTTCCTCCATCGAACTGATGGCCTGGGCCGAATTGGCAGTATTCCACCGACTGATATAGCTCGCACCCGCTGCTTCCGCAAGTTTGTTCAAATCAAAAGAAGGTTCCACATTGCCGGAAGGTGTTGTTGAAGTTGTTAAACCTTTGGGGGTTGTTGGAGAGACCTGCCCACCCGTCATGGCAAAGTTTAAATTATTCACCACGATCACTGTTACGTTAAGGTTCCTTCTTGCCGCTTGAATAAAGTGATTACCCCCAATTGCAGCAACGCCTCCATCGCCCGCAAAAACGACTACGTCAAGTTCGGGCTTATGTAGTTTTATCCCCGTAGCCCAGGGCAATACTCGTCCGTGGACTCCGTGCAGCGCATCCGCGTCTAAATAGACAGGAATTCTCGCAGTACACCCCACTCCCCCAATGGCAACTAGATTATCAAAATCTAAGTCTACATGGTCGGCGGCCCGTAAAAAATAACTCATTACTTGACCACACCCACAGCCAGGACAGAAAAAATGGGGGAGGCTACCTTCCCTTAGTTTCTCGTGATATTGATTGCCTTTATTGTTCATCGGGCGACCTCCTCGATCTTGGAAAGTACTTCGTTCTTTGTATGAATAACACCGCGGTTTTTGGTAACTCGGATAACATCACTTTCTCCTTCTGCCACGCGTTCGATTTCACCAGCGTATTTACCTATATTCATCTCAACCGCTAGAATAGTCGAGGCCTGAAGTGCAAGATTTTCAATTTCGGCCTCGGGGACGGGCCAAACAGTACCCAGTTTCAGCAAACCTGCAGCTATTCCGTCTTCACGGGCTTGCTCCACTGCTTCAAGAGCAGGACGACATTCGCTCCCGTAAGCAATTACCCCTATCTCGGCATCATCGAGATAATATTCTTCTACCATGGTAATGTCGTCGGTATTATTTGCGATTTTTCCCGTTACCCTTTCATAAAGCGATTCAAAGACATCGGGGTCCCAATCGATATTTCCCTCTTCGTCATGAGGGTTGAGAGAGTATAGCGTGTGATAACCTTCTCCAAATTCGGGCATAGGAGGTGCACTGTCCGGCTCAGCTTTGAACGGGAGAAATTCTTTTGGCGGAACATCTGGTTTCTTTCTATCAATTCTAGTGATTTCATCCGGTTCTGGTATTTTTAAATTCTCTCTCATTAGAGCGATTGTTGTCTCCGACATTACTATAACCGGGGTTCTGTACTTTTCTGCAATATTGAAGGCTTCCACCGTATAGTCAAAAAGCTCCTGCACGGAAGAAGGAGCCAGTACCACCATCTCGTAATCACCACTTGCTCCCCAACGCATTTGCATTACATCTGATTGGGTTGCGAAATTCTCGCCCCGACAGCGCTGAACGTCGATAATCACACAAGGTGCCTCCACTGCCGCAGCGTAACTAAGTCCCTCCTGCATATAGTTGTAACCCGCACTGGCAGTAGCTGTCATCGCTTTTGCCCCGCAAAGCGAAGCCCCTGTAACTGAAAAGATTGAAAAGAGCTCATCCTCGCTTTGGACAAACTTGCCCCCAACCTCCGGCAGACGCTCGGACATTCTCTCCGCTATCTCGTTTGCGGGGGTAATCGGGTATCCAGCAAAGAAATCACAACCAGCCGCCAGTGCTCCTTCAACAGCAGCATAGTTTCCCAACATAAATTGTGTGCCTGTTAAAACTCTCTTATCTTTTGTGCTTTTCGAGACCATTTTCTCCTCCGTTGTTGACGTTGTTATATATCCGTTGAGACAATTTCGTCAATCGTCAAATCAAAAATATTTCTGGCGAATTGCTCCGCCTTGTCAGGTAATCCGTCCGTATGATAAAAAGCTAGATGACTTTCAGCTCGAGCTTCCGCTGTTTGGTTATTAGAATTCAATTTCTCATTGACAGTGAGTGCTACTTCCCGGGCAGGATCAATTACATCCACATTGGAGGGAACAGCATTTTTAATTGCTTCTTTAACGCAGGTGAAATCGGTACAACCTAGAATTAAAGCATCTATTTCTTTTTTTAAGAGCGGACTTACGCATTTATCTGCCAATTCATCTATTTGTTCCTGGTCTTCGATGTTCCCCTTTTCCGCCAACCTGAGTAAATCCGGACAAGCATTTCCGAATAGCGGCTTTTCCCACCCCTTCATTCTAAATGCCTTTTCGTAAGATCTACTATTGATGGTCCCGGCAGTTCCTATAACCCCAACTTTATTAAACTTTTCTTTTCCCAGAACAGTCTCAACCGCAGGATTGATCATGCCCACTACAGGTACCTTCTGGGCAATTTCCTTTGCTCTTTCCAAACCAGCAACTGTAGCAGTATTACAGGCAATCACTACTGCCTTGACTTCTTTTGAGAGCAAAAATTCTACAATTCTACCCACGAATCCTCTAACCTCTTCTTGTGGCTTAGGTCCAAAAGGAAGGTTAGCAAAATCTGCAAAGTACAAAATATCCTCGTCAGGCATTCTCTGGGTAACTTCAGAGGCCACGGCCAGACCACCTAATCCTGAATCAAATATACCTATTGATTTTTCTCTTTCTGCTGCTTGCATAGCCCTCCGCTGTAACTAGCACAAATTTGTGGTAAATAGGAGATGTTAATCCCCACTCCTAACTACCCTAGTTGAAACACATAAGAAAGTACCCAGACTGATTCTAGTACAGGTGTATTATTTTGGTCGGGATCATTTAAATTCATGATAGGTCCTGAGCAAAATCCTCAATACGCTGGAAGGCTTCTGAAATATCTTCTTTAGAAGCAGCGTAACACAGCCTTAAATGACCTTCACCACCTTTACCAAATGCCTTGCCCGGAACTGTGGCAACATTCTTCTCTTCTAAAAGTCTCTTGGCTAAGTCAACAGATGGAATTTCGGCATCATACTTAGGAAAGCAATAAAAGGCGCCCTTTGGGCATTCGCATGAGAAAAGCGAAGACTTGTTGATAGACGACATCATCAACGAGCGCCTGTCCTTATATTGTTGGAACATTTCCCGTAGCGCTTTTTGTGAATCTTTACCTTCCAAGGCTTCAATTGCACCAGCTTGAGAAAAAGCATTTACACAAGTAGCCGAGTGCTGATATATTTTTTCCATCCCGCCAATGATTTTTTTAGGGGCAACTACATACCCTAACCTCCACCCTGTCATGGCAAAGCTCTTTGAAAATCCACTGATCGTAATGACGTTGTCGAACTCCGAACCAGGGCTGTAATGTGAACCCTCAAAAATTATATCTTCATATAGTTCGTCGGATAACACAAATGCATTGTTATTTGCCGCCAGTTGGGCAATTTCGCTTATCGTTTGTTTACCATAAACTGCTCCAGTTGGGTTGCAGGGAGAGTTAAGCAAAATAATCTTAACCGTATCGTCCATTTTATCTTTTATATCTTTTATAT
>CAZTJJ010000134.1:0-4606 GCA_964614065.1 uncultured Thermotogae bacterium | reverse complement strand
CGAGATTCTCCGGAGTGACTGGAGTTCAGACGTGTGCTCTTCCGATCTATTCTTTTTTGCTAAACTTTTTACGTGAGGTTATTGGTTCCGCCAAGATTGCCATCTATGAAAAAGAAGATAACAAATTGCAGTGTATTGCTCAGAGCGGCTACCGCAGACCGATAAAAGGCGATAAGCTCTACCTTTCTGGCTGCGGTGTTAGGATAGAATCTTTTAAGCAAAATCAAACCCGTTATCTAAACAAAGTAAAAGGGGAAGAAAATTTTATCAGGTATGACCCGAAAGTGTGTTGCGAAATCGTCAGCCCAATTTCCGCCAAACAAAAGAAACTGGGCGTCATAGATATTCGGCGCTATGAACCCGATTCCTTAACTGGCACCGATAAGAATTTAATCGAAGTAACCACGACGGAAGTAGCGAAACAACTGGAACACAAATAATCTCCAGCTTTCTACTTTACGAACAATCTATAGTCGGCTCTTCTGAACCTTTCTGCTCGGAATCACTGGAGAGGTCCGTGTCGGCATTTATCTTGATACAGATAGGACAAATCTTTCTCCCCAAATTATCGACATCCCCATCATGTAAACCATGGGGGCCAGCTTTTTAAAGAATCTTGAGCCGCTTTGCCGAGCTCTTCAATTTGTTTTTTGTCTCGTTTTCCCCTTATATATTGTGAAACGGCTGTCTGAGATATATCAAGCTTATCAGCAATTTCATCCTAGCTGAGCTGGCTGAGTCCGAGGCTTGTCCAGTTTCTTTGCTAGACCCGCCCTTAATATGTTACCATAGCGCTCTTTTACAGGCCTAACCAGGGCTTCTTTGTCCATTTACACACCTCTGGTATCGTCGACTTTTGATATTGTGATCTTTATTAAATAAAAAAATTACTCGCTCTCATCATTAAAGTGTTTATTCATGGAGGGCAGCAAGGGGAGTTTTATTCCAAAAGCTAAACTAAAACGACCCTGAAAACTATTCTTTGAAATATAATTACAATTGTTATATTATAACGATTGTAATATCAACATTGACATTTTACTCTCAAGTTTCAAAAAGAATGGAGGTGTAGTATTTGAAAAAAAGAGACTCTAACTCCATATGCAGTCAAATGACCGAAGAAAAAGAAGTCGTACTCATAGCGGGCGGAAGGCTTGGTCCTTTTAAGGATTGGGTCGCTGATTCCCTAAAAAATGACCCGAAGCACGACATCCGACTATTTTTTGGTGCACAGACCAGGGGTGATTTAGGAAATACGGAAGAATTACGGAACCTGTCAGATTTCTCAAACAGATTCCACATGGTAACTACACTGGATTCTTCTCATCCGGAATGGGATGGGGAGGTTGGCCTCATCACCGACGTAGTTCGGGATTACCTCGAACCCGGCAACGTAAGGAAATGCTTTATTTACGGAACGGACGTAATGGTAAACGAGACTCAGCGGACCCTGAAGAAGCTTGGTATCCCTGAGGAAAAGATAAACCATAAGCACTTTGAACGAGCTTATTAAAATCTTGCGCAGTTTCTCTTTAAGCACTGTTCGAGTATAAAATCGCCTCAATCTGTCTTAAAAGGTAAAAAGTGACAATAATCCAATAAATTAAAAAAGGGAGGATTATAAAAAAATGAATAATCTCAAGGACGGCTGGAAAGAAGAAGAGGTCAGGAAATTTATCTGGGAGCGAATATGTAAATCGGAAGACGGGCAGTACGACTTTGATCACTTGCTCAAGGACGAAGACAAGGAAGCCCCACCCGGACCAAAGTTCGCAAAAACAATAGAAGAATTGAAGGAGAAGGGCTTAGTTTCCGATAGCCGGCCTGACTACAGCCATTACCTGGTAAAGCTTACGGAGGATGGGGGACAAAAATGTGAAAAACAGGTGGATTAACTTCTTTTTACGCAATAAGTAGAAATCACCAAAACGAACTAGCCCCCACTCTGTACTTCATACAAACTTTCGAAATGAATTTTGATAGAAAATGTTTTAATACCTGAAGAAGTTTAACTCAAGTGGCAAATTGTTAAAACTACAGGATTTAAATCTGCCGGATATTGATACTTGGTCTTAAAAATTTTATTAATATGGGGTCGTGTTGGACTTTCTTTTTCAGCTTGGGTCAAACTTGTGGTTCGATAGCGATGCCATCAGACCGGAAACCTTCATCTTTAAAGTACAGGTAAAAATAGCAAAATCATTACGCTGAAGCCTTCCCAACTATGGAATTGTATTACTGCGCAAAAATACCAATCTTCCAATCGTGGTAGTTAAGATGCTATGCAGGGTTAAGGGTGTTTCTGTATAGAGTCGAGTAATTTTTACTCTTTTTTACGCCAATCGCTGTCCGTATCTTCTCTTAGGTATACTCCCCCGACCCTATCATTCTCTTCATATACTTGTTTGAAATTGCCTTCGATTGAATTACTGGCGATATCTACGTCCTCTCCTATCTCAACTGAGATTAAGGCGTTGTCAAAAAACCCTCCCTCGCCTATTACTTCCACGCTATTAGGTATTACCACCGATGTTAGGTCATTCTTATAAAACGCTCCTTTCCCAATAACTTCAACGGTATCAGGTATATTAACTGAGGACAAATTGTTTACTTGGAAAGCCCCTGCTCTGATCTCTTTTACGTCATCCGGGATCGCAACCTCAGTTAGATCATTATCGAAGAATGCCAATTCGCCAATCACTTTAACGCCCTCTTCGATTTCTACTGAGGTTAGGATATTTTTGGCGAACCCTCCCTTTTCAATTACTTTGACCTTGCCAGGTATTACCAACGAGGATAGTTTATTTTTATAGAACGCTGCTTCGCCAATGGCTTCCACACTATTAGGTATATTGACCGCAGACAGGTTGTTTTCCTGGAAGGCTCCTCCTCCAATCTCTTTTAGACCATCCGGGATCTCAACCTCGGTTAGGTTATTATCGTAGAACGCTCCTGCTCCAATCACTTCAACGCTATTAGGTATATGAATAGAAGATAGTTCATTCTTCGCAAATGCCGCTTCTCCAATGGCTTTCACGCCCTCTCCTAGCTCAACCGATGTTAGATTGTTTTCATCAAAGGACTGCTTGCCGATTTCTTTTACTCCGCCCGGCACCTTTACAGTAGTTAAGTCATTGCTGTAGAAAGCTCCTAGCCCGATTTCTGTTAGGCCATCCGGTAACGTAATCGATGCGATGTTGTTTTCACTGAACGCCGCCCTTCCAACCACTTCTAGCTTTTCTCCTAGCTCAACCGATTCCAGGTTATTATCAGCAAACGACATCATCCCGATCTTTTTAACGCCATCCGGGATCTTAACTGAGGTCAGGTTATTGACACTGAACGCCCACGGTTTAATTTCTTTTACGCCATTCGGGATCTTGACCGAGTTCAAGTTGCTCTCAGTGAAGGCCTTCAACCCAATCTCTTTCACATCAATCCCGTCTATCCGAGCAGGAATGACTACATCCAACCCTCCGGTAGTGTCATACCCCGTTATTGCCCTTGCTTCGGGGTCAAATTCAAAATTGCCCGGATCGGTTACCCTATTTTTCTCAGCCAAAACGAGTTGTGTTGAATAAATGCAGATGGAAATCAACAGGGCCATTAGGAGAATGGACAGAAATTTGGCGCCGGTCTTTTCTGGATTTCTTTTGACCATAACTGCCTCCCCTCCCTGGTTGCCAGAGAGTAACTAATGAGGTCTATAGGTCGTCGGTTAACGAACCCGGCTGCTAGCCGCTACCATCTACCCTACTTCAATTCAGTCGTCTTTCCAAGCCAACCGGCGAGAATCATGTCGACTCTGCGACAATTATTGGATTGAAAAGCAAAGAATAGGAGGCAAAAAAAGACTAACCACACCGTTGATAGAATTTATTGGTTCCTTTTTGTCTTTTATAGTAAATATAATTACTACTACAACACTCATAACTAGTGTATTGCATCAGATCTCTTGAGCAAATTTTACCCAGTAACGCCTTGCTAAAATACCCTTTTGCTCTCTTATCTAGAAGAAAATATTGGCTCCTGGAGGCAGGTTTCCCTTGAATTGCAAAGAAAGCGGGTATTTTTGCATCTAAAATTGAAAACACCTATAGTAATTTTGGATTCTTCAATTTTCTTTCGGTTTTAGCCGGTTGGTTCAGTGCATTTTGAACCAAACCATCCATTAAACACCTAAGGAGGTTTAACCTAGAAATGACTGATGCAACGAGACTCACGAAAGCAGTACCGGTGTTAGCCCTATCTCTTTTGGTTCTTTTCCTGGGAGGAGCGGCGATTTCAGCCGAAGAAGATGCCGACAATTTGCAGAGCTTGCACTTCAAAATAGACGGCGAGTACGAAGGACAAGAAGCGGCCTTCGAGTACTGGTTCCGGGATATCGGAACCGACGAGGAGTGTTTTCGCATGCTGACGGTCACCAAGGACGACGACCGGGAAGTGCTGGAGTGGATCCTGAAAAAAGAAAGCGAAGAAGTATACTACAGGGACAGGGAGAACACGGGCTGGAACTGGCAACCGGTCCCTTACCAGGAGAGCCTCTATGCCCGGATGTCGGAGCCATATTTGGATGAGGAAAGTGCAGAATTCTGGCGCTCGATCG
>CAZTJJ010000133.1:0-4614 GCA_964614065.1 uncultured Thermotogae bacterium | reverse complement strand
GAAGTTTTTCCTCTTGATTACAATACATTTCGGTACAATTTATTGAAATGTGCTGACGGAGCAGTGGAACGAATAGTGAAAGCTGAAAAAGAAGGATACGATGGAGTTGTACTCTCCTGCCAATGCGAACCAGGCTTGTTCGATGCAAGGTCCGTGGTGGACATACCCGTTGTTGGAACACTTGAGGCTTCAATCCATATCGCCAGTGTAATAGGTAAGAGATTCTCCTTAATTGCGCCGGATAGAGTAGCCGGCGAGTTTGAAGTATCGCTAATCAAAGAACACGGGCTTAGCGAAAAACTGGCGTCAATGAGAGACATCGGTGTAACAGCAACCAACTTATATCCCGAAGAGACACCACCAGAAGTTTTACAGAAAAGAACAATCAAACAGGCAAAAAAATGTATTGAAGAAGATCACGCGGAAGTACTTACTGTTGGGTGTACCATATTAGGAGCCATCTTAACAAAAACAGCTTCAGATAAATTAGCCCAGGAAGTTGAAGTACCTGTTATTGACCCAATGATAGCTGGCCTTAAACAGGCTGAAATGATGGTCGACCTCCATCAGCTAGCTGGTTACCCAATTGTAAGTAGAGTGGGCTATCTCAGAGCACAACCCGAACAAGAATATAAAGAACTTCGAGATTGGTTAATAAACCACAAATCACCAATACAAAAATACAACGAATGAGGGGGTAAGTTAATGGACTATCGATTAGGGGTAGATGTAGGAGGAACTTTTACGGACGTGGCCCTTCTTAATACACAAACAGGGGAATTGGCTGTAGCTAAAATCCCTTCTACTCCCAAGAACCCGTCAGAAGGTGTGACAAACGGTATCGAAACTATATGTGATAAGGAAAATATTAAGACGAAAAGCATCTCAAACTTTATACATGGAACCACGGTGGCAACAAATACCACATTAGAATATAAAGGAGCTAAAACAGCACTTATCACAACCAAGGGATTTCGTGACTTACTTCATATAGGTCGCCAGACCAGACCAGATCTTTACGACTTTTGGGAAAGAAGGCCTGACCCGTTAATCCCAAGAAACCTAAGATTCACCCTAGAAGAAAGGGCTTACTCCAAGGGCAAAATACTAAAAGAACTCGACAGCCAAAACGTTAGAGATGTAGTTAACACAATAGACGATAGAGATGTTACCTCTATTGCTGTTTGCTTGCTCCACTCCTATGCTAACCCTACACATGAACAAGAAGTCAAACAGATTATCCAGGAAGAATACCCGGAGGCTTACGTTAGTATATCTAGCGAGATACTACCGGAGTTTCGTGAATACGAACGCATGAGCACTACTGTGATTAACGCTTATGTAATGCCCGCAATTGAAAGCTACATAAAGATTCTTCGGGACAAGATTCACGAAATCGGAGTAAGTTCAGATCTTTACATAATGCAGTCTAATGGAGGAATTATTCCTTCTGAAGACGCAATGCAGAAAAGCGCCTCTACGATATTATCAGGGCCTGCAGGCGGGGTACTAGGAGGGCAACTGATTGCCAATCTTACAGGAGCAAAAAACTCCATAACAGTGGATATGGGTGGCACCAGCTTCGACATGTGCTTACTTGATGAAGGAAAGCCAAATTACACAACAGAAAGCGAAATTGGAAGCCACCCGATTAAGCTACCTATGATAGATGTCAAAACGATTGGCTCTGGTGGAGGTAGTATAGCATGGATTGACAAAGGAAACGCATTAAGAGTAGGTCCTACCAGTGCAGGAGCCGATCCCGGTCCAGTATGTTATGGAAAAGGAGGAGAGGAACCGACAGTCACAGACGCAAATTTGGTACTTGGAAGGTTAAACACGGACAGTACATTGATCGGTGAAATGAAAATAGATAAAGCTTCAGAGGCAATCAAACTGAAAATCGCAGAGCCACTTAACCTATCCCTGACTGAGGCAGCAAAAGGAATTGTTGATGTTACTAACGCTAATATGGTCCGGGGTATTAGAGGGGTGTCCGTAGAGAAAGGCTATGATCCGAGAAAATTTTCCTTAATAGCTTTCGGTGGGGCAGGTCCTTTACATGCAGTGGATCTGGCCAGGGAATTGAATATCGATGAAGTTATCATTCCCCCAAGCCCAGGAATCTCTTCAGCAATAGGGATGTTAACCGCGGATATCCGTAATGATCATGTAAGAACATATTTACAAAGTGTCTCAGAGCTTGACACAAACAATTTGAACTCCCTCTACAAAGAGATGGAGAAAACGGCCAGTGAAGAGCTCGCAGAGCAACAAGTTAAACCCCGAAATATGATATTAGAAAGAAAAGCAGATATGCGGTATAAAGGTCAAAGCTACGAACTTCAGGTACAGATATCAGGTCGGAATTTAACAGATGAGGACATCACCAATCTAAGAAATAGATTTCATCAAGAACACGAAGAGGCGTATGGATATCGTATACCAGAAGAAGAGATTGAGTTTGTTAGTGCCAGGATTACTGCACTGGGTAAAGTCCCCAATCCAGCGCTAAAAAAGGAGAAACATTATCACAAAAAGCCTGAAACCGCCCAAAAAATGACTAGAGAAGTTTACTTCCAAGACAAATTTGTTGAAACCCCAGTCTTTGACAGAAGCAAAATGGCACCAGGAAATGCACTTGAAGGTCCAGCAATTATCGAACAAATAGATTCCACCGCAGTTATTTTGCCAGGGCAAAATGCTCACATGGACGGATACAAGAACATCATAATTAGAGAAGGAGGGGAATAAATGGAAAATCAAGTAGATCCTGTCTTTTTAGAAGTTATTCGGAATGCATTTCAATCCATCGCAGAAGAGATGAGTGGTGCATTAGTTCGATCCGCTTATTCAACCAACATTAAGGACAGAAAAGATTGCTCTTGTGCTCTCTATACAAAAAACGGGGATCTTGTAGCTCAAGCTGAGAATATACCCCTTCACCTCGGTTTAATGCCAAATGTAATTCGGGCACTGTTAAAAGTATATCCAGCTAGTCAACTGGAGAAGGGTGACGCTGTTTTAATCAACGATCCTTACATAAGTGGTTCTCATCTTCCAGATTGGACCCTCCTGTCACCAGTTTTCTATAATGACAAATTAGTTGCTTTAGTTGCAAATTTGGCTCACCACATAGATGTGGGAGGAATGGTTCCTGGAAGCATGTCCACTAAAGCTACAGAAATATATCAAGAGGGTTTAAGATTACCTCCAATTAAGGTTCTAAAAAGGGGAGAATTTGACCAAGAAATAATCAGCATTATCGAGAAGAATACAAGAACCAGTCAAATCAATACAGGTGATTTACGAGCTCAGGTAGCTGCCAACCACGTGGGTCAAAGAAGGACTAAAGAATTAATAGACGAGTACGATTCCGAAACCATCTTAACTTACTTCCAGGAAGTAATGGACTATTCAGAAAGAAGAATGAAAAAAAGCATCAAAGAGATCCCAAATGGCACAATCTCTTTTGAAGATTATCTTGAGGGTGACGGTATAACTGACGAACTCGTGAAAATTGCCGTCGAGATTACCGTAAATGACGAGGATATTAGTGTTGACTTTAGTGGCACAAACCAACAAACTAAGGGTCCCGTCAACTGCACCAGGGGGGTCACTCAAGCTTGCGTCTACTATACAATTAAGTCTATCGTTGACCCAAAAGTTCCTCCCAACGACGGTGTATATCGACCCATAGAAGTAATTACCCCGGAAGGCACTTTAGTAAATCCCTCACCGCCCGCTCCTGTCGCCCATGCTAATATCAATACTTCTCAGCGGATTGTAGATACCATCTTAGGAGCATTTAAAGAATCCGTTCCGGAAAAGGTTACAGCAGCGTCCACGGGGAGTATGAGTATTCTTACGATGGGTGGACTGGATCCAGAGTCTGGAGACTATTATTCATACCTTGAAACTTACGGCGGTGGTCAAGGTGCAATGTATAACCAAGATGGAATGGATGGTGTCCACACAAATATGACCAATACTAGGAATGCACCAACCGAAGTTATTGAAAATTCGTATCCACTGCTTGTCAATAGATATTCATTAGTCCCCGGTAGCTGTGGTGCTGGAGAGTTTAGGGGTGGTTTGGGTATGACAAGAGAAATAGTAGTAAGAGGTCATGAAGCAACCTTTTCATTAAGCACGGAGCGAAATGAAATTCGGCCATGGGGAATCTTCGGCGGTAAATCCGCTGGTCCGTCACACTGTTATATAACTGATTCGGACGGCCAAAAAAGGGATCTAAAATCTAAAACTACTTCCGTACTGAATCCGGGAGATAAACTCACTTTGATAACAGCTGGAGGAGGCGGGGCTGGTAATCCATTCGAACGCTCGATTGACAAGGTAAAGGAGGATGTTTTTCAAGGCTTAATAACCGTAGACCAAGCAAGAGAAGAGTACGGGGTTTCTATCGATTCTAAAACGCTTGAAATCGATGAACAAGAGACAAAGAAAATTCGAGAGAAAGCCAAGCCTTAACTGATACAAATCTTCTGAGCTAGTCAAGAACCCCGCCCCAAGGGACAGGGCTTGTAGAAAAGCAATCTTAACTACTATCTTTGGTCTTTTACAAAAGAAGACCCAGCAGTCAATCGAGGACAT
>CAZTJJ010000132.1:0-4630 GCA_964614065.1 uncultured Thermotogae bacterium | reverse complement strand
CGTAACAAGGTAGCCGTAGGAGAACCTGCGGCTGGATCACCTCCTTTTTAAGGAGTATTTATTCCTTAATTTACAACCAACCACATTACTTTCTTGTTTTAACAACTATCTCTTCCCGCCTGTCAAAGAAAGTGGTTGGGTGTTTTTCTGTTTTACGGTCGGCAGTCATCAGTCAGCGATCGGCGGTCGGCAATCTCACATTGATTCTTCTTCTTTCACTGAAATTACCGCGAAAACCCTCCAGCCTTTAGTCGGCATCCATTATCCCGCGGTTAGTAGGGGTGGAAGCAGGGAGAGGAAAGAGGTAAGAAATATAATGACCTGGCTCAAATACGATCTAAATAGCGAATAATTGAACTAATAATCAGTTGCGTAAGTTTGATAAACAATACGAAAAAGCACGTCTTCCAGGTCGGTTTCGCCCTGCTTGACTTTGAGGTCTTCCCTTTGCAGGGTTTTTAGCAACTCTTCCAATTCGATTTTGCTGAAGTTGCTCGCCTGATCCCGTTTTTTCTTCACCAGCCATTCGTAGAGCCCTGTTGTCGAGGATATTTCCTTGTTAGACTTTTCATTCGAGGCTAAACCCTGAACTTTGATCAAACGGCGGACCTCCTTTGCCAGCATAAAAAATATTTTTCCCTCTTCTACACCTTCTTCAAGCATTTCTTCGAGTAATTTTGTTGCCTCTTTATGACGTTTAGTAAACAAAGCATCAAAGAAATCAAATAGCTTGTCTTTTCCTCGGGCCCAGACAACCTCTTTTACCTCTTCGCGACTTAATCTTCCCTGATCTTTGTATAATTTAAGCTTCTTTGCTTCTCGTTTTACTCTCAATAAATTCTGATCCAAAACCTGGACCAACCATTGTTTTGCATTGCTTGTTACTTTCACTTCTTGATCGGAGAGAATTTCTGAGACGTACCTGGGAAAGTTTCGGCCTGTCGGTTCTGCAAATTTCTTATCTTTCCCTTTTTTTGATACGGTCTTGTATAGCTTGGAATTTTTATTCAAGGAATCAGATTCAAGGAGTAGAGCTTCGGTATCAAAGGAATGTTTTTCTATTATTTTAGGATAAGAGTCGTTTCCAACCAGCTCTTCTGCCTGAGTGACCCGGATGATTTTGGTCTCCGAAAAGAGAGAGGAACCTCCAAGAAGCTGTTCCAGGTTTGCGGGATCGAGCCGTCCTCCCTCGAATTTATAAATCTCTGGGTCTTCTAGTTCCCGTTTCCAAACCTTAATAGCTTTCTTAACTGCTTTTGCTCTTTGATATGGTTCTCCGTGATATAGAACTATTTTTGCCATTATCGCAACTCCAAATAGATAGTAGAGTAAGGGGGTAAGGCAGTCAATGCCCGTTGGTTGAGGGGGGATAGGTGGAGTAATTATTTGGAAATTTGCAAAGGCCCACCGGTTACAGGGATTGAAATCACCTTCAGAATTAACAGCCACTGAAGAACCTATTCCAGAGGAAATTTTCGAATCTTTCGAACGTCATTAACCCATCTATCGGGACAGAAGTTCCGATTATTGTTGATATTACTGCCTTAAGTTTCGATAATTAGCTTGTTAGTTTGCATACACTTAAACTTAATCTCAAGTTCAAGTTTTTATTTAGAGGTGTCTACCATGCTCCCACCTCATGGGGGAAATTTAGTCAACAGAGAGCCGAGTTCGGCGAAGAACAGGGAGAATTTAAAGCGGAAAGCAGGAGAGTTGAAGAAAGTAGAGCTTAGTTCTGGCGAGGTAAAGCACCTGCAGAATATAGCTTATGGAAGTTATAGCCCTCTCAAGGGTTTTATGAGGCAGAACGACTTCAATAAAGTCGTAAAGGACAAAACGCTGGAAGACGGTACTGTCTGGACAGTGCCTATAGTTCTTGATGTTACCGAGGAAAAAGCGGACGAGATAGAGAACGAGGAAGAAGTTACCTTAGTTGATGAGTCAGGGATACAGCTGGCGGTCATGGACCTGGAACAAATCTATACAGTGGACAAGGAAGAGGCCGCTAAAGGTTTATTCCAGACTGCCGACGAAGAACATCCCGGGGTTAGTAATTTTTTTGACCGAGGCAAATACTTCCTGGGTGGTCCAATTAAGTTAATTCGTGGTGGGTTTGATGATTTTTATAAGTACCTTTTGAAACCCGTTGAAACGAGAGTTTTGTTCAAGGAAAAAGGCTGGGAAAAGGTAGTAGGGTTTCAGACGAGAAACGTTCCGCACCGTGGACATGAGCATCTGCAAAAGAGCGCGCTGGAAGTGGCTGATGGTATATTTATCCACCCAAAAATAGGCCAAAAAAAAGTTGGGGATTGGAAGGATAGTGTAATTTTGGAGTCATACGATATTCTTCTGGACAATTATTATCTCCACGACCACGCGGTAATGAGTATATTCCCCGCTGACATGTTCTACATGGGGCCAAGGGAAGCAGTTTTTGACGCAATTGTCAGAAAGAATTACGGCTGTACCCACTTCATAGTTGGTCGGGATCACGCTGGAGTAGGTGATTTCTACGGTGATTTTGACGCACACAAAATATTTGACCAGCTGAGCGACATAGACATCGAGCCCCTGACTTTTGATTTCGCTTACTGGTGCAATAAGTGTGGGCAGATGGTGACCGACAAGACCTGTCCGCACTCTATGGAGGATCGAATTGCCCCTTCTGGTAGCAAGATCAGGGGTATGGTCAAGGACGGGGAAACACCGCCGAACGAGATAATGCGGGCTGAAGTGGCCGAGTTCGTAACCGGAAAGGACAATCCGTTTGTAGTGGAGGGTTAAAATGACAGAAGAAAAACCAGAAGGAGCACAATTTAACAGTTTTACCCTGTGGTTTACCGGGCTGCCGTCGTCCGGAAAATCCACGATTGCCAAAGAAGTTGAGAACGAATTACGGAGAAGGGGGCTTCAGGTAGAAAACCTTGATGCAGATGGTCTGCGGAAAAATCTTCACCCCGATCTGGGCTTTACAAAGGAAGAGAGGGGGATAAATAATCGAAGAATCGGTTTTATCAGCAAGCTCCTGACTAAAAACAATATAGCTACTATTGTGGCTGCTGTTTCTCCGTTTAAAGAATACCGACAGGTCGCACGCGAGATGGTCGAGGAAGAAGGTCAGTTTTATCAAATCTATGTCGAGTGCCCTGTGGAGGTATGTAAGGAACGTGATCCGAAGGGTCTTTACGAAAAGGCTGAGGAAGGGATAATTCCCAACTTTACCGGCATTTCGCATCCCTTCGAGGAACCAAAAATAGGCGAGTACGATCTTAAGGTCAATACGGAGGAACTGGATCCGGATTCAGCTACAGAAAAAGTTGTGCAGTTCCTCTCCGACACGGGGATATTTGCCTCCGTTGACGATATTACTGGACTTAACGAGCATCAGGAAGAAGAGATAAAGGATAGGCTTCGCAGGCTTGGTTACCTGTAATTTCTGAAAGTCCGTTCGAAAATCCGACAAAATTACCGTGAGCCCCGAAGTCAGACTCCGGGGCTCGTTGGTTTTTCGGAGATTCTGATTCTTAAAACTTTTTACTTCTTATTCCCCTTTTGTTCTTACTATTTTTCCTTCTCGATAAGGAGTTGTTCCCCCCCGAACCCTGGAATATAATTGGCAGGAAAACCAAATAACAGAGGAGGGGTGATTATGGGAAATCTGAAGCTTAAGTTAGGCATGATGGGTAGTGTAGCCCTAATTATAGGAATAACGACTCTCGGCGCCTCGATAATTCTGAATGGCGTTGTTGGTCTACCCTTAATCTGGACGATTGTTTTTGTCGTGCCATTTTTCTTCCTCCAGTGGTACTACGGACCCAGAATGGTGGAGGGTTCGATGGGGGTCGAGGAAGCACCGAAGAGACAGTACCCCGAACTTCACCGTATCGTAGAGGACTTGAGCCGAAAAATCGGGGTAGAAAAGCCTGATGTAATGGTCTCCCACATGGAAATGCCGAACGCCTTTGCTTATGGCAATTTTTCAACGGGGAAAAGGGTAGCAGTGACTCAAGGGCTGTTGGATACTCTGGAAGAAGAGGAAGTAGAAGCCGTACTCGGACACGAAATGGGCCATATCGCTCATAATGATGCTGAAGTTATGATGTTTATCTCGATCCTTCCTGCGATATTTATGATGCTGGGCCGGACTCTGCTCTGGTCTTCTTTCCTCGGTGGACGGAGAAGGAATGGGGGAGCGTTAATAGTAGTGGCCCTTGGAGCGATGTTCTTCTATTTCTTGCTAAACCTGGCGATTCTCTGGTTTTCCAGGTTACGTGAATACTACGCGGATCATTTTGGTGCGACAAACGTCTTTGAAGGGTCGCGCAAGTTACAGGAGGGTTTGGTAAAAATTGAAAACGAAATGGCACGGTTGAAAAAGAAGGACGGTGAAACAAACTCGGCTGCAGCCGGCAGGACTAACTCCTCAAGCATGGGTCTGAACCCGCTTGGTTCGGGGATGAAAGCATTATTTATTGCCGATCCGGATGTCGATACTGGAAGTGAACAGCTTTCCGATAGAGAAATGGTCGATAGATACAGGGAGAAAGAACCCGGTATCGGTGAAAGGCTATTTGAACTATTTACGACCCACCCGGAACTGAGTAAGCGGATAAAGGCTCTGGATAAGTAT
>CAZTJJ010000131.1:0-4633 GCA_964614065.1 uncultured Thermotogae bacterium | reverse complement strand
CATCCGGATATACGGTTTAATATAGTTTCCTGTCCTTGTTAATATTTTAGTCTTTCATTATAATATTATGGCTAATATGAATAATAAGAGCAGGGAAAAGAAAATAGAGATCGGTTTAAGCGAGATTAATGAATATTCCAGGGCCCTACACTGTCCAACCCGCTGGAAAATTGTCCATTTTTTGGGCAAGGAACAAAAATCTACTAAGGAAATTAGGAAACATCTGGAAGAGAACTGTCACTTCACGGGAAAACAGAATTTGTATTATCATCTCTCAAAACTCAGTTCTGCGGATATCATAGAGGTGGCAAAATATAAAGAAGAGGGCGGAGGAGCACCGGAAAAAGTATGGGAGCTAAGTGTTGATCAGATTACGATTGACCTTCTAGGGGGCGATCTTGAGGATGAGTGCGAAGATTGAAAAATTAAAGCAGGAAAAGGAAGACTTGAACAATAAGGTACTACGGAAGGAAGAAAAGTTGGTCGACCTCGCTTTTGACGTTGTTCTTGGTCAGCTTGAGAATGAAAACTGTCCGGAAAGCGAGGAAGGCTGGTTTTGTCCGGAAATGATTGACTGTACTGGAAGGCTAATTGAGGAGAGAATACCCTTGGTGCTTGAGGTGCTTCACGAGGAAAATTATCTCGAGCGGAAGGTAAATATGGGTATTCCCCATTATCGGCTTACTGGAAACTAAATTTTAAAATTGTGATTTAACGTGAGCGCGATCGAAGCAAAAGATTTAGTTAAAGAGTTCGACGGTCTGCGAGCCGTGGATGAAGTATCCTTCACGGTAAGTGAAGGAGAAATATTCGGTTTCTTAGGACCCAACGGTGCCGGGAAGACTACAACCACGAGGATGATAACCGGAGTGCTAAAACCGGATGCCGGTACTGCAACCATCGAGGGCATAGATGTAGTCCAAAATCCAACCAGAGCGAAAGAACTGATTGGAATTGCTCCCGAAGAGGCAAACGCCTATCTGGATCTGACCGCCCGGGGCAACATGAACCTGGCTGGAGAGATCTACGGAGTTCCGGGAAAGGAACTAAAGGAAAAGGTAAACGGACTCCTCGATACGTTTGGGCTTCTGGACAGGGTTGATTCAAAGGTTAAAGGTTTCAGCAAGGGCATGAAACAGCGTTTGATCCTTGCCATGGCTCTGATAAACGATCCGGGAATACTTTTCCTGGATGAACCTACAGCGGGCCTTGATGTAGAGAGCCAGAGGCTGATAAAGGATCGAATAAAAGAGCTGAACCGGGAAGGGAAGACAATATTTTTGACCACCCATAACATTCCGGAAGCAGATCGTCTATGCGATCGAGTCGCGGTCATTAATAACGGAAAACTTGCGGCTATAGATTCTCCGGAAAAGCTCAAAACGACCATTCAAAGCACACAATCCGTGCTGGTCAGTTTTAACAGGCCGAATTTCGATCTGGCCGGGCTAAAAAAATTAAATTCAGTAGAGGAAATCGAAAAAGAAGGCGACAAGCTAAGACTTTACGGTTCTCACCCGGAAGAAATTATCGAGGAAATAGTGGATTTCGCCAGAAAAGAAGAGTTAAAACTGGTTTCTTTAAATACCACGGGTCCAAGCCTGGAAGAAACTTTTACTCATCTCACAAAAACCTGAATATCTCAAGGAGTATAAGTAAATGAATTCTTCATCCAGTCTGCGAAAATCGCTTTCAATCGCCAAAAAGGACCTGCGTATTTATTACGGCAAAGGCCCGGTGGTAATCTTTGGGATACTACTGCCTTTTTTCTTTTTCTTTTCATTTTTGATAGGGAGAGAACTCCCTCCACTTTCTCTCATAGCCGGACTAGGTGGAATGGCCATCTGGTTTACCGCCACCTCGATAAGCCCCGTAATTGCACCCATGGAAACGAGAACCAGAACATTAGAAAGGCTTGTCTCTATGCCGCTAAGCGTATTTGAAATGTTGTTTGGAGATATTCTCGCTTCCATGACTATGGGGGCAGTTCTTTCGGGAGTCCCGATAGCGATAATTTCCTTAGTTTTGAACCTTAATCTGGTTCACCCGCTTCCGCTTATTTTAGGAATCTTAGTCGGAAGTTTCTGCTTTTCCGCAATTGGAGTACTCTTGTCCGCTCTTCCCACCGACACACCTTCAGACGTAATGATGCTGGCGTTGCTGGTCAAATTTCCGGTTGTATTTGTCAGCGGAGTTTTCATCCCCGCAAACAAGCTTCCCGGCTGGGCAAATATAATTTCCGATTTCAGCCCGCTTAACTATTTTGTCAACTTGGTCAGAATATCTTTTGGTGGAAGTGGACGGGCCTGGCTAAACCTGGGAATATTAACTCTATTTTCTATTTTCTTCCTACTCGCAGCAGTCCTTTTTCACACCAGAACTCTCCCAAAAAGACTTTAAGATTAACTTAACTTTTATACCTCTATTAGAAATGGTCATAGTTGTTTAAGATGAAAGAAAATCTCTTTTATAAAAGATTGCTAAGCTATGATTCATACACGTTGAAAGAAAAACGCAGGCAATTCACCAGGAAAAGCCTATATTCAACTAGCCCTGAGACTAGCCGGTAAAAATCCTTTAGGCGATTAGTAACTATTGATTGCGGTCCTATACCTAAACTAACTTTTGAACGATATAACCCTTGATGGGTTTGAGAGCTACAATAGTCTGCTGGTAGCCTTAGCAAAGCGAGGCGATAGACATAAATACCACAGAAACAAACCAGAGTGATCAACAGAAAGACGATAAAAGTTCTTCCCGAGATAATTCCGACAATTCAAGTCAATTACCCCGCACCAAGTACGGGGCTCGTAAAGACAACACCGTAAGGTCAGAAATGTTTTTCTTTAACGACAATCGACACAGCAGCCAATCGTTCAGATCTCAATTCGCCTTGCTCAATTGCACTAGGAACAAATACTACATAAGTTCCGGTTTGAATGCTGGAAGCCGATTCCTCCCCAGGGGGTGCCCTGGGGCTTCCTCGGCAAGTTTTGGTGAACGGAGCAGGTTCCAAAGAGAAAAACAAAATAAAGCAGAAGTCAGTACTGGAAAGAAGAAAAACACTAAATCGAACGAAACCTGAAAGGTGTCGGCGGGGTGGATAATTTTGACGATAATTTTCCGCATAAATTGGGTACTTGAAAAATGTATTTTACACTTACGAAAGTTAGAACAAAAATAGAACCTCCCAAGGTTTTGGGGTAAACTTTCCGTCAAGGTAAGGACGAAATTTTCGGAACTACAAAGGGGGACAAGTTGAGTATTCTTCTGGTAGCGTTGGGGCAAATGTCGGCTGAGTACGGAAATCCTAACAGAAATATTGCTAAGAGCCTGGAACTGATAGAAGAATCAGCACAAAGGAGCTGTGATATCGTAACTTTACCGGAGTGTTTAGATATTGGCTGGACCAATCCGAATGCATATAAGCTAGCGGAACCAATTCCCGGGAGATATAGCGAGAAATTGTGCGAAGCCGCTAGCGCCTCCAGTATTTACGTTATAGCGGGAATAACTGAAAAAGCCGGAGATAGAATTTACAATAGCGCGATTTGCATCGATCCGGACGGTGATATCATCTCCAAATACCGCAAAATCAATATTCTGGATATCGCTCAGGATATTTACTCGACCGGTAATCGGTTGAGCGTAATCGACACGTCTCTGGGAAAGATTGGAATCAATATCTGCGCCGATAACTTTCCTAATTCACTGGTCTTCGGCCATTCCCTGGCTCGGATGGGAGCGAGAATTATATTTTCCCCCTGTGCCTGGGCCGTGAAATCGGATCATGACAATAAAGAAAACCCTTACGGGAGCATGTGGATAAAATCTTATCGGAGATTGGCCCGCCTTTACGGTACGACCGTGGCTGGCGTGAGCGGCGTGGGCAAAATCACCCGAGGCCCCTGGAAGGGGCGCAAGTGCATAGGTAACTCTTTAGTCATTGATTCAAGCGGTGAAGTTGTTGCTCGCGGGTCCTACGGAGAGACGGCAGAAGAGTTAATCACGGCATCAATTGAGGTCGATGAATTGGGTGTTAAAGGGACAAATATTGCAAAAATGGTGGAGGAAAAAGGCTACCAAAATCCTTTCTAGTTGAGTACCGGAGATATCAAAGGGTAGTTATTACTGCGAGAAGAAAACATTGAGGCGAATTATGCCCGCCATCCCCGCCTTCGTCGACCCAACCTGCTTCCTTCAGGAGAGCAACTGCCTTCTCTTTGTCAAAATTATATTTGGTTACGTCTTCGTTGTAAGCCCAGCTTTCGACGGGCATAACGCTCTTTCCGGGTACTGCCACAACTTTTAGAAAAGCTTTATTGATGGTGTCAGCGTCCACGCCGTAAGCGAGCACCTTTCAAGGTCAGGCCCTTCCCAGCTTGCAAATAAGACTGCCAGTAAAGACAATTTCCTATTCACAGTGTTTTAACAATCAAAAAACTGTAAACAGGTGGTAATATGTCGAAAAATCTGGAGGCTCTGAAGGCTGAAGTCAAGAAAGAACTGGACGGAGCAGCCGAGGACCTAACAGAACTCAGCAGGAGAATATTTGATAACCCGGAGCAAAAGTTCGAGGAATACAAGGCGGCGGAGTGGCTGACGGAAGGGCTCGAGGACAGAGGATTTTCTG
>CAZTJJ010000130.1:0-4663 GCA_964614065.1 uncultured Thermotogae bacterium | reverse complement strand
CCCAGGGGTGGTGGTATTGACGACTGGGGTGTAAGATGGAAGCAGGGTGAAGAGGAGGTAGGTGCTGGCCTGCCCGTAACTCACCCAGTTCAAAAACCCGAAGACATTGAGGACTACCCTTTTCCCGACCCGGATTCAGATGCCCTTATGGAACCTGCACTGGAAGGACTAAAACAGGTAGACCGTTCCACAACTTTGGTCTTTGGAGATAACGGTTGGGGTCTGTTCGAGCGAAGCTGGATACTTACGGGTATGGATAAGCTCTTAATCTGGATGTACAGAGAGCCAGACGCGGTAAGACTTCTGCTGACAAAAATTGCGGAAGTTAAGGTCAGAATAACAGAACGTCTACTTGACGAAGTTGGAGTGGACGGTGTCAGGTACGGTGACGACTGGGGTGGTGAGAGCGAATTAATGATGGGTCCAGTACTCTGGCGTAAGTTCATAAAACCGAAGCAACAGTTACTCTATGATGCCTGTATCGAGAGAGAAGCCTTAATAATGCAACACGCTGACGGCCACATCGAGGAAATCATACCAGATCTAATCGGGATGGGTTTGACACTCCTAAACCCACTTCAACCCGAGTGCAATAACGTAGAAAAAGTAAAGAAAACATATGGATCCGATATCTCTTTTCATGGGGCGGTAGGGTCAAGGATACTGGATAAAGGGACTACAACCCAGGTCACAGAAGAGGTGAAAACGAGGATTAACCAGCTGGGCAAGGATGGGGGATATGTCCTCGCTCCTGCGCATGCGTACTCCTATTCGGAAGAAAACCTTAACGCTTTTCGACAGGCAGCAATAGAGTATGGGAAAATTCCAGAGAAGTGGATCCGCAATAGCTCCGTAGAGATGGGAGACATCGAAGTTTAGACTATACGCGGCACTGAGAGAGGGAGGTGATAGGGGATCACGAGGAAAAATCTTGTCCTTAGAGCTTCTATTGGGTATTTCTTGCACATAGGAGGTGCATTTAAATGGTCAAAAGCTATTTAAAAGTCTTGCTAGTGTCTGTGGTGCTGCTGGGTTTGTTAGTCGCACCTGCTCTTGCGGCAGAAGAATCAGAAAAACCAGTTGAAATTTACTTCTTCCCGGGCGGAAGTCCAGGCGGTACATTTGCTACCGTAGTTCAAAGGGGAGCCAGGGAGGCTGCGAAAATACTGGGAGACAGAGTTGACGTCAAATACAAGTGGTCCAACTGGAACCCCCAGAAGATGGTAAATCAGTTCCAGGAAGCTATAGCCGCTAGGCCGGACGGTATCGCTATTATGGGCCATCCGGGCGTAGAAGCACTTAAGCCATTTGTCGAGGAAGCCATAGAAAAAGGTATTATTGTAACAAGTCAGAACGTCACACTACCTGAGCTTGAGGAAAAATACAAGTCCAAGGGATTTGGGTACGTGGGACAGGAGCTATATTCCTCAGGACACACTCTCGGTAAAGCTGCCGCAGAAAGGGCTGGATTAGAAGAAGGCGACAAGGCCCTAGTGTGGGGCCTTAAGTCCGAGCCGACTCGTGGTCTACGCTCACGAGGAGCAATTGACGCACTGGAGGAAAAAGGAATCGAAGTCGACTATATCGAAATTTCCTCGGAGGTAGACGCAGATGCCTCAGCAGGCATACCAATTATTACGGGATATCTACAGAGTAACCCTGATTGTGAGCTGGTAGTCACGGATCATGGTGCATTAACAGCAACCCAGGAGGAATACTTCAGGTCTTCGGGCCTTGAGCCGGACGAAATATTTGGTGCCGGATTTGACCTCTCTGCGGCAACCGTACGGGCAATACGAAGCGGATACACGGATCTGGTACTGGATCAACAGCCATATCTACAAGGGTTCTTACCCGTATTCCAGATTTACCTGACCGCGAAGTACAACTTCTCGGGACTTCACATTAAGACAGGTTCAGGTCTGGTTGGTCCGGGTAACATCGAGGCAATCGCGCCACTGGCAGAGGAAGGTATTCGTTAATAGACGGAAAAGCTTGGTGGGCCGGGTACCTAGGATTGCCCGGCCTGCCTTATATTTGTGATTTAGGGAGGAATAAAGTATATGCCATGAGTCTAGTCGAGATGAAGAATATCCATAAGCATTTTGGTGGAGTGATCGCACTCCGCGGAGTAGATTTCACCGTGGGGGATAACGAGGTCATAGGTTTAATCGGAGATAATGGCGCCGGCAAGTCCACACTGCAAAAGGTGTTAAGTGGCTTATATCCTCCAACTAAAGGCGAAATATACATAAGAGGAAAGAAAATACATCCAAGAAATTATTCAGTCAAGAAAGCCCATAAGCTAGGTATTGAGACCGTATTTCAGGAAAAGGCCCTGGGAGAGAAGCAGGCCCTATGGCGAAACGTCTTTCTGGGCCGCCAGCCGGTTGGAAAGTTGGGTTTCCTTGACGTGGATAAGGCAAAAAGTGAAACAGACAGGATCATGAAGGAATTCCTGGGTTTCACCGGAGCTGGTATTTCGCCTGAGTCGATGGTTAGTACTCTCTCTGGAGGAGAGCGGCAAGGAGTAGCTATTGGCAGAGCAATGTACTTTGAGGCCGATTTAATCATCCTGGATGAACCGACCAATGCGCTCTCAGTAAAAGAAATCGGTAAGGTACTCGATTTCATCCGAGAGATCAAGAACCGCGGGAAATCCTGCGTATACATTTCCCATACCATAGCTCACATATACGAGGTATCCGACAGGTTCGTTATCCTAGACAAGGGCAGAGTTGTCGATAGACGAGATAAAGGAGAGTTGAGTGAAGAAGAACTAATCGACGAACTTACACATCACGCGGCCCAGTCGGAAAGCGGCGTCAACGAATAGGGGGAATTTCAGTTTATGAATTTACTGGACAAAGCAAAAACGTATAACATGCAGTTAGGTTTGACATTTATCGCTTTACTGATACTCGTTTTGTTTATGGTAACTGCACCGGGCACTTTTTTGAAACCGAGGATATATATATCTTTTCTCTCCACGACCCCATTTATCGGGATAGCGGGTCTCGGACTAACGCTAGTGCTTGTCTCGGGCGAGATCGATCTTTCGTTCACTGCGGTGATGGCATTTGCCGGGTTCGTATTTGCCGCGACTATGGGATTTACAGGGAGTATTATTCTCGGAATTCTCGCGGGACTGGCGGCTGGATCGGTAGTTGGGATGTTAAATGGATTGCTGGTGACGTTGATCGGGATTCCCTCGATCGTGGTTACTCTGGGAATGCAGTTTTTGATCCGTGGAGCCACCAATATAATCGCAGCGGGCAGGGCAACGACGCTAACAGAGATCGCTGGAACCCCGCTTTACAACCTCCTGGTTGGTGAGATTAACGGAATTATTCCAGCACAGGCAATCTGGTTTCTCGTGCTGGCGATAGCAATATGGTTACTTCTTTTCAGACACAGGTTCGGCGATCACATACTTTTTAGCGGTGATAATCCGGAAACGGCAAAGATGATGGGGGTAAGCGTAACAAAGACAAAAATACTTGTTTTCGTGGTTTTCGGTCTTCTGGGAGCGTTTGCCGGAATCCTCGACTCGTTCAGGCTTAGAACCTGGTGGCCAACAATGGGTGAAGGTTACTTGATGACGACGATGGCCGCGGTTTTTGTCGGAGGAACGTCAATGTTCGGAGGCGAGGGGACGATTTACGGTACGTTCCTTGGAGCATTCCTCATCGGTTCGCTCGAAGCGGGAATCGTGGCAGCAGGTCTCTCAGGATTTTGGACACGGTTCATCTACGGAATACTTATTATAATAGCAGTCACCGTTCACACACTGTTAAGGAGAAGATCCTGAAGAATGCTTACTTCCAGAGAACGGGCAAACAAAACCATTAATCACGAGGAACCGGATAGAATACCCAACGACCTTGGAGGAACGATAGTCTCGAGCATACACAAAAAAGCGTACTTGGAGCTTACGGAGTATCTTGGTATAAATCCCGGCGAGATGGAGATAATTGATGACGTTCAGCAGTTACCCGAACTGAGTAAGGATTTCCGCGATTACTTCCAGGTAGATTTTGTTGAACTTTCTGCAAATTCCCCGGGGGACTGGGAGCTAGAAATCACAGAACACGAGGATTCCTACACTTACGTGGATGAATGGGGAACGCTGATGAAGATGCCCAAACGGGGCGGTCATTACTTCGACTACTACGAGTTTCCGGTTACTGGAGATATGGATGATCTGAAACAGTACGACTGGCCCGATCCTGACGATCCTGCCCGTACAGAAGGTCTGCGGAAAAGAGCGTTAAAAATAATTGAGGAGGACGGCTACGCCATTTGTGGCAGTCCCCTTTTTGGCGGAGGTATTCTCGAGCAGTCAGAGAGAATAATTGGTTTAAGCGAATTTTTTACCCTGCTACTCAAGGACCCTCCTGCCGCCGAATACACACTCGATAGGTTAACGGATGTTTACAACCGGGCGATAGAGAACTTTTTACACGAGGTTGGAGATCTCGTGGACGTCGTATTATACTGGGACGACCTCGGCTCTCAGAGTTCGTTGCTTATCTCCCCGGATACATACAGACAAATGATAAAACCCAGACAGGCTAGGTTATTTGAGACAATTCATTCACTGTCTGACGCTAAGGTATTCTACCATACCGACGGGGCCGTACGAAGACTCATACCCGATTTG
>CAZTJJ010000129.1:0-4663 GCA_964614065.1 uncultured Thermotogae bacterium | reverse complement strand
TTCTTTATGACAGATAATCAGCGCAAGAAGATTGAGCTTGCCAAGGAAAGGATTGAAGAGCTTAAGCAGGCTTTGCAAGGGGTTTCTGAAGCAAACCAAATGGACGAAGTGGTGGTTACGCCAGACATCCCGGGCGGCGCTTTCCCGATGTCAGACCAGATTCTTAAACAACAAGAGCAGCAAAAAGAATTGCTGTCTATAATTAAGAAGTCAGGGACAGAAGGCGAGCGCTTGTACGGTAAGTGGGAAGGCGCTCTTCGTGATGTAGGTTCAGTGATTAAAGATGACGTAAGCGAGGGCTTGACCGATATAATTATGCAGGCTGAGTCAGCGAGCGATGTGTTTGCCTCACTGGCCGATCAAATTGCAAGGACGCTTATTCAGCAGCAAATTGCTGATCCTCTTGTTAGCAGTCTAACTGATTTCGCAACAAGCGCTGCGGGTAACATTTTTTCTCCTGCAGGAAGCCAATCAATCGGTGGCGGAGCTCCGCCTAACGTCAGAGGAATAGGGCCGGGACAGCCTAGGGCTAACGGCGGAAACGTCTTTAGCAACAAAGCTCACTTAGTAGGCGAGCGTGGGCCGGAAATGTTTATACCCGGACAGGATGGTCGAATTGTCCCTAATCACGAGATGGGCGGCAGTGCTAATGTCACAGTCAACGTGATTAACCAAGGCGGAGAGCCTCTTTCTGTATCTAGTCAAAACGTCAAGAAAGGATCAAACGGAGAGACTAACATTGATGTTATGGTTAAATCCAGCATAGATAGGCTTGATTCTCAAGGTCAGTTGGATGGCATGTTTAGACGCCACGGCGGAACAAGACAGGGGAGGTTCTAATAATGGCTTCTTGGCCCGCATCACTCCCACAAAAGTTTCACCAAAACGGATTCCAGATAAGCGCTCCGGTAGGTTCTATAAGAACTGGAATGTCAACAGGGCAGGCTTTCCAACGTCGCCGTTTCACTGCTGCTGTCCAGCCAGTCAAAGGACGCATGTTTCTTGATGCCACTCAGTATCAAACCCTTATTGACTTTTGGGAGAATACTCTTGGAATGGGTAGCCTTGATTTTGACTGGGTTCATCCCATCACAGGGGTTGACGTAAAAATGCGGTTCATTGCAGGAAAAGCGCCATCTATTACTGCTGTAGATGGAGATATTTTCGGTGTTAACATGGAAATGGAGATTCTTCCGTAATGCCATTGAGTCAAGGCGCACTACAAGCAGTCCTGTCTTCTGCAACAGCAAAAGTGTTTTTGCAATGCTTGACGATTGAGCATCCAGATATAACAACATTGTTCTTAGTAAACAATACAGAAGATATAGATAGGTCTGGGCAGACATTCCAAAGGTTTCCTTTTGGTGTAACAGCCTCTACTCAAAGCGAAGGAAAGCCCCCTTCTATTAGCATAAACGCTGATGCTGTAGACAGACGAATCATTATTGCTCTTCGTAATCTTGCAGGTAAAAGACAAAGGGCGATTATTACTTATGAAGTAATCTTGTCTAATACACCTGATGAAGTAGAGTTTGGCCCAGTGTCTTTTGAACTAGAGGGTGTATCTGGCGGGTCTTCTACCTCCATTGTCATAAAAGCATCTATCCTAAAAGGCGCTTTAGACGACGCATTTCCAAAAGATCAGTTCACTCCCAGCAATGTCGATGGATAAATATAGGCCATACATAGGCATAGATTATGAGCGACCTCACGGTTGCTTTAAGTTAGTTGCCAAGGTGTTCAAAGAAGTGTACGGCGTAGATTTAGGTAAGCCTGAAAATGGCCTAGAAGAAGAAGCTGATAGCAAAGACAAAACAGCAGTTGTTAGAAAAAACTTTGCTGAGAGAAGCGTACAAGTAGATAATCCTAAAGAGGGCGACTTAATAATTATTAGGTCACGTCCTTGGCATATTGCCATTGTTATCGGCGATGGCTTGATGCTGCACAATTATAGCAAGAGCAGCAATAGTTGCATTGAAGAGTACAACAGCGCTAGATGGAAGAATAGGATAGAGGGCTTTTACAGGTACAAGGGGTTTATAAATTGAGCGTTAATGTACAAGCAAGTAGGCACCCACTAAAAGAAGATTGGGTCTACGCTGAAGTAGAGTCAGGTCAATCTATTTATGAGATTGCTGGGACTCGCTCTATTGCCGCTAGTCTGAATGGCGTAGATGTACATCCGTCTTTATTTAACCTAGTGAAGCCAAAAGACTCATCGAACCTTGTTCTGTGGCCTATCCCTCAAGATGATGAAGTTCAGGATGATATTGGTGATGAGCTTAGTAGCGCGGCAGATTCTATTACCGAAGAAGCTACCGAGCTAGTAGGAAGGGATGTCTTACGAGCTGTTGCTACAATAGGCATCGCTATAGCTGCGCCGTATGCCGCTACTGCACTAGGACTGACAAAAGGGACTCTGCTGTTTAATGCTGCTGTAGCAGGAATAGCGGCAGCAGGTAACTTTGCCGTAAACCAACTGATCCCACCACAGATTCCTGATCTTCCTAGTTATGACTCAGAATCTTTTAATAGGCTTGAGTCTTTAACAGGAACTAGCAACAGGTTAGCTGCTTTTCAGCCTATTCCCAGAATATACGGGACTTTCAAGACTTTCCCTTCCATACCGATGACTGCTCGCCCTTACAGTGAGATACAGGGCAAAGACCAATACATCCGTATGCTTGTTTGTCTTGGATATGGCCCACTAGAAATTGGTGGAGTCCAAGTGGGCGAAGGAAGGAGCATCATTGATGAGAACACTTCTTTGACAGGTGTTCCTATTCGCATTGGTGAAACAAACATAACTGATCTTGAAGATGTAGAATTTGAGATCGGTCGCCCAGATCAAATGACTCTCTATACAGATCAGATTATAGAGGACAGCACAGGATTTTCTACTGGGTTTGGTAATGAAGACGAGCTTGATGCAAACGGAGTAAAAGTAGAGAACATCTCCGCTATTCGCACAACTCAGCCTGACGCAGACGAGATTAGCATTGACTTTTCTGGAAGGCTCTTCTCTGTAGATGATGAAGGCAAAACAAAGAACGCTAAAGTATTCTGGAAGATCGAATACAGAGAGGTTGGAGAAACAGACTTCATAGTTGAAAAAGAAGAGTTTGTCATATCTTCTACTAAGAAAGAGACCATAAGAGAAGGTTATCGCTGGAAGGTGCCGAAAGGTCAGTACGATGTACGGCTTACTCGCTTAAGAACTCAACACAGCGCAACTAACGTAATTTCTAATAACTTTTCTTGGTCTGCTCTCAGAACTATCAGATCAGTCAGGGCTTTTAACGTAGACAACACTATCTGCATGTCTCTGCGGATAAAGGCTACTAATCAGTTAAATGGCCGAGTTGATGATCTCTCTGTGGAGTCAACATCTGTGCTTGAAGCCTATAATGGCACTTCTTGGATAGAAGAGCCTACAAACAATCCGGCTTGGATTTATGCAGACATCTGGACTGGTACTGCTAATCGCAGGCCTTTGCCTAAGTCAGACCTTGATGTTGATGCTCTTGCTGATTGGGCCGAGTTTTGCGAAACAGAAGGCTTTAAGTATAACGGGGTCTTTGATGCTGGGGGAACTACTTTAACCAGAGCTACAGAAGTAGCTGGCTGTGGTCTAGCAGGTTGGGCATTTACTCCTGATTCTAAGGTATCTGTTGTAAGAGATACAGAACAGACGTTGCCTAAAATGATTATAAGCCCAAGAAACTCTTTTGGTTTTAGCTTTGAGCTTGTTAACGTAGAAGTCCCTGAAGGATTGCGAGTCAGGTTTGTTGACGGCACAACCTACGAGAATACAGAGCGGCTTGTATTTGATGATACTTACGACGAGTCTAACGCAGAAAACTACGAAACATTAGAAGCCAAAGGCGTCACTGATCCAGAGCAGGCTTGGAAATACGGGAGATTTCACTTAGCACAGCAAAGGCTCCGTCCAGAGCGCTACAGCTTCAGTCAAGATGTTCAACACTTGCGACACAAAAGAGGCGATCTGCTCACCATCCAGCATGACACAATTCTTGTAGGCATAGCTTCTGCTAGAATCCTGAAGGTAGTATCTGATACTGAGATTGAAGTAGACGAAGTTATTGTAGATGATGGCGATAACTACGCTATCAAGATACAGAATAAAGATGGGTCTATCACGACAGTAGGTTGCACACCACAGAGCGGCCCGACTAATAAAACGCTGATTCTTGACAATGCCATTGATGACCTAGAAGTTGATGATCTTATTGTCTTTGGTGTAGCTGGCAAAGAAAGTATTGATGTAAAAGTCACTGCAATACAGCCAGAAGGCGACTTGACTGCTAATGTCACTTGTGTGCCAGCAGCTCCAAATGTGCTTCAAGCGTTCACAGGCAACATCCCTGACTTCGATCCTGTAATCACTTTGCCGCCAGACCCAGATAGAGTTCTGCCTAAGCAACCTGTCATTGACACAATACGTTCTGATGAAAGCGTTTTGTATGCAGACGATGACGGCTCTTTAAGAGTTCGCATGGTTGTAGAGACTAGCTTAGGTTCTTTCCCCGGTTGGGATCAAAAGACTCAGATACGCTTTCGCCCAGTTGGCGATAATAGCTTTGAAATCACAGAATCCACATCTTCTGGCAACGTATCGCTATTTGATGTTGATGAGGGCATC
>CAZTJJ010000128.1:0-4713 GCA_964614065.1 uncultured Thermotogae bacterium | reverse complement strand
CCAAGTAGCTTTCCTCATTTGAGTGCTGGAGGGCTTCCTCGGCAATTTTTGGTGAGTTCCTACTCTTTTTGAGGATAATACTCAACTTCTACCCCTCGATCCAAAAGGGCTTGAATGTCTTCCAGATCCTTGGAACCATCAAATAAATCCAGGTAATTATGAGCAAGGCGGACAGTATCACCTTCCCCTAAACCAATTTTCTCACACTTTTGCTTAAAGTTATTAACTAAAGGTTGAATGTCGGTAATATTGTTCTCATTGAGAACCACATACTGAAGGCTATACAATTCTGCCAGCGGAGATAAATCAGAAATATCGTTGTGTCTAAGATCAAGGATTCGCAAGCACTTTAAATCTGACAGCGGAGATAAATCAGTGATATTGCTAAAAGGTAGCCTAAGTTGTTCCAGATGTTTACAGTATTTAATCCAAGACAAGTTCCCGACTTCTTCCCTGTGCAGGTGTAACTCAGTTAACTTTTCCAATTCAGAAGGATAAACATTACCTACTGCCTTTCCCAGTTGTTGCTTAATAGCTAACTCCAAATTATGATTAAAGAACTCTACAGGTTCTTCCTCTTCCGCACTGATACTCGGAAAAAAAGTGAAAACCAACACCACTCCAATCAGGAGAAGTAAACCAATTTTCATTTTAGACTTCATCTTCCCAACCCCCCTTTTTCACTAGCATTATAGAACATAAGGGGGGAATTGCCAGTTTATCCCTTTCCTTTAAACAGCAGACCCAAGGTTTAAAAAGTCACAAGGATAGCACCTCTAATTTAGGTTAATCTTGTGCAGCATCTTTTCCCGGTATTGCTGAGTATTTGTATGGTAGTCTGCCCTTTCCATCTTGCTGAAGATTAAACCCATATACCCTGCTTGCTCTCTCTTTATTTGCCCTTCATCATATACCGTTCCTATCAGAACGCCTATAGTTTTCAGAAGTTTCTGTATAGTGTCGTTTATAGTTTTCATAAAATTATACATCAAAATCACTCCTTGGTGAGTATAAAATCCATCGTATCTTCACCAATACAATGCTATAGCTTCCCGGTTTATCCGTCCACGATGCTAATCACTCCACAAAATGAGAGAAATCAATAGATAACTTGATCAAAGTAGGCCTAAACACCTGTGCGGCAGCTATAAAGGATAATTGACGGCGCGGCTTTCATCACGGACAGATATTGTGATTTAGCGGAGAGAGCTTCCGGTTCAAAGAGGCCATGGCCAATCGGAAAACGAAAGGAGAAGGCGTATATGAATTACAAAAGGGTTCACTTTCTTAACGGAAAGTGGAGCGGAAATACTGGTGACAGGACTCTGCACTTTTTAATGTCATTTTTCTGCAAAAATGAATTGCAAGAGACAAGTAAAGTGGTGAAACGGCCTGAGTCGGAACGCAGCCAATCTTGCATTTATTTTCGTGAACCTCTAATATAATCTCATATCTTTAGGTTTCGCTATTTTTACTTTTCCAGTAAAGAGCATCGATAACACAGGGAGGTTTATTGATGACCAAATTGAGAGAAATTCCGACGACAAAACTGTTCTTCCTGCTGGCTTTCTCGCTCCTTATTCTCGCCCCCACTATGGTGGCTTCTGAGGAGAACACGGCTAACAGCTTGGATAGTTTAAATTTCAAGATCGATGGAGAATACATGGGGCAACCGGCGATATTCGAGTACTGGTTCGACCACATTAACACCGAAAACGAGGTCTTTCGGATGACCACAACCAGTAAAGACGAAGATAAAGTGCTGCTGGAGTGGATAGTTGATAAGGGAGACAAAGCCTATTATAAGGATTTGGAAAATACAGGCGGTACATGGCAGGAAATTCCCTATACTCAGAGCCTGTGGGCGCGAATGAGGGATCAGGTTTTAAATGATAGGGGCGTAGATTTTTGGCTTGGAATAGAAGGAGAACAAGAATATATCATATTGGAGGGAGAAGAAGGAGAGGAAGAGGAAGAGGAAGTCAAACTCTACGATATATCTGTAAACGAACCTATCCAGGAGTCAACTTTCCAGCCCGAATAACGGTGCCTGATTAGGTTTTCACCATTAGAGAAGTCAATACAGTATATCCCATTGCCGCAGGGGAGCTTAAAAATATAATCGCTCTATAAGCTTTTGCTCAATTAAAGGGATTTTCAGCTATTTCAATAAACTGGGCTAAGCTTATACTTTAGCCCAGTTTATGCAAATTTCCCTTTAATAACAGCTGTAAGGCTCCGTTTTTAGCTTCTTTAGTAGCCTTCTCAGATGAATCTTGCACCATAATAACGACGATTTCTCGTTTAAGCTGGTCTTCTCCCGTCCTCTGATAACCTATCAATAAAAACGATTAACCCGCTTCGTAAAGCTTCCCTATTCTGCTGTTTGTGAGCCAGTTTGGATCTCTTCTACATCACTTGAGAGTTCTTTAACTTTCCCAGCAAGTGTAGATATTGTTCCTTCTTGTGTGTTCACTACTTGTTTTAGCTTCTTAAATTCATTTACTGTCAAATAGTTGTCTTTGAATTCGCTCAATCTTTGGTTGATACTTGATACTTGTTGATTTAGATCTGTTAAGCTATTTTCCAGAACGTCCAATCTTCCTCCAAGTTCGTTGTTTTCCTCTGATAAACTACCAAGCTTTTCCTCAAACGAGGAGATCTTATTCGCCAAAGTAGTAGCCTCTTGGTCAATAGCCGCAAGTTTGGATTCCAATTGTTGGTCACCTGAGGCAACCTCTTCTGAGAGTTTTTCTATTTTCTTCTGCAGCTCTCCCCCGAGGCTAGTTGCTAGTTTCTTTAACTCATCTATTCGGCTTTGTTGATCGTTATTGACGGAGTTTACCTTAGCTATCTCTTTCTCAATAGAAATGTTTTCTTCTAACAAACCGTCGATGGCTTTATGTTGAAAGTCGATATCCTCTTTTAACTCGCTAGTTTCTGCCTTTAGTTGATCTATTTTATTTACCTCTTTTTTGATAGCAACGTTTTCTTCCGCTAGGCCGTCAATCGCTTTCTGCTGGATTTCTAGCTTATTTGCCAAGCTGTTGACCTCTTTGTTAATATCTGCAAACTTGGCTTCCAGTTTTTCATCACCTGAGGCAATTTTTGCCGATAACTTCTCGACTTTACCGTTTAACTCACTATTGAGATTGGAGGTTGTATTCTCTATATCATCTATCCTACCAGTCTGCTTGGTATTGGCCGTCTCTACCTGGTTTACGCTCTTTTTGATATCGATGTTCTCTTCTGCTAGGCCGTTGATCGCTTTCTGTTGAAGGTCACACTTATCCGTAAACTTGGCGACTTTTTCTTGAATCTCATTAAGATCGGACTCAAATTGTTGATCACCCGAAGCAGCCTCTTCAGAGAGTTTCTCTATTTTGCTCTTTTGTTCGTTATTGATGGTCTCCAGCACATTTACCTTTTCTTTTAAAGCGGTAGTTTCTTCTGTTAAACTGTCAATCTTTTGTTCACGACTATCTAACTTTTCTGACATTGAATTGATCCTTGCGTTATAATTTATCCCGACGAAAGCCAACCCTCCTATAATCACCAAAATTAGAGCTAGTGTTACGAACCGATTGAAATTTGACATATTTAAATCCTCCCTTCTTTGTTCGTATTATAGTCTATACAGGTAAAATCGCCAAATAGCCCGCCAGATATTACACGCTCTCGCTCAAGCAAACCGCTATTCCCTTCTAAACACTATCCCATTGTAACACTATTAAAACCAATCGGGAATTTCTCTTCCTGTCCAACTGGCTATTTCGTTCTTCTCGTTACGGTAATAGCTTCTATATGCATCCACTACATCGGATGACTTATACTTTGTATCCATTGCCTGAGGCCTTTTCGTAACACCGATCTCTGGTAAATCAGGTAGGTTGTTACGACACCAGGCCATCACCTGAGTAGATCCGTGAATTTTACAGTAACGATATGTATACTCCTTTAGTAACTCTTCCCCTAAACTTAACAACCATTGGTAATTTTTCTTACTCTCCCGGACCCACTTCGTACATGGGTGATTCACGTGGGTTTTTCTGTAAGGTGCATTGTTACCATAGACATGATGGGTTGTGCATAACATTTGAGCTGACTCCAAAGGCACCTTAACTACATGCCGATCCGCATGATATTGAGCACACTTTTTGGGGTCTTTATCCAGAACAAATATATTCACTTTTCTATGACTCTCCCCATAAAAAATTGTATAGCTATTCACTACACAATGCATCAGCTACCATGTGGAGCAAAGTTCTCACTTTGTGTTACCGTGTAAGGAAGCTTTTTTCTTCAACCCGCTTGCCCTCCATATTGAAATGGAAATTAGGATATAGTGAGTTAAAAAGTTCCTGAAGAGTATATTGCTCCTATCAGGTGTTTAAGATAAATATCGGTGTTTCCCAAATTCTAGATACTACACTTTTTAAATGTCATTTTTCAGCAGAAATTAATTACGAAAGACACTCGTTGCCGGCAGAGGGATGATTTTTTCCAATCTCAAACTTTGGTAAAGCAGCCATAACATAAATTTTATTCCAAGTATCAGATCTATTGAAATCTCGAGTTTTATTTGGTACAAATATTTGTCAAAAATGAGCATGTTGGGTACGCAAAACGTCAATAAAGACAATCAGCACCAAACATGCTGTTTGGCCCAATATGGGTGGTTAGCTCAGCTGGGAGAGCGCTTGCTTGACGTGC
>CAZTJJ010000127.1:0-4766 GCA_964614065.1 uncultured Thermotogae bacterium | reverse complement strand
CGAACCGACAACCTCCGGGTTATGAGCCCGACGAGCTTCCTAATTGCTCCACCCCACGATGTAATTGGAGCGGGCGACGAGATTTGAACTCGCGACCTTCTGTATGGCAAACAGATGCTCTACCGCTGAGCTACGCCCGCAGACAAAATGATTTTAAACAGCGGGTTTTCACTTTTCAAGTACAAATCACAGGACAACTCCGCCGAAACGGCGAGTGAGATCTCCTAGGGATCTGGAATTATTGGTCAGTGAAACAGGAGGGAGACCGGGGTAAGCTTTCAAAAACCCCTTTAGTAAATCGGCATCATTGGTAACTAGCCCAATTGGTTCACTCGATCTCAATTGCAGAAATGTCTTTGCAAGCAAACTCTCTAAATCGGTTGAAGACTCCTTGTACGCTTTTATGTTTAACAAATTTATCTTCTCTGGATAGAGTTGCTCTTTAACCGCAGACAATTCATCCAGTTCGACCTCTACTTCGACCAACTGGCTAGAATCCAGGGGCGAGACTTTAGAACTGGATGCAACTTGTCTACCCACAGATTCATTTTCACTTATCGAGTTAGGATATTCAGGGGCAATTTTGGATAAAAGCCTGGTGAAATCGGGATCGCTGCCACAGCAGGAGCCAACTCCAGTCAAATAAGGCAAACCGGGTTTAATGTCTTCCAAGTATTCTTCCGGGGTAAATTCGTAGATAACTTTTCCTTTCTTGAGTTTAGGATTGCCTGCGTTCGCTTCAGCCAATAAAGGTTTATCGGTGTATTTGCTGTAGCTTCTGATCAATTTTAGATAGGGTGCAGGACCAGTGCCACAATTAATGCCTAAAACATCGGCGCCCAATCCCGCCAACGTAACAGCAGCGGAGGCAGGTTCAACTCCATAACTTGTCCTACCTTGATCCCCGTAGGACATCGAACTAATAACCGGTAGGCCACATTCCCTAGCAGCCATAAAGGCCGCTTTTGCTTCCCGAAGCGATTCCATGGTCTCGATGATTATCCAGTCTGCTCCTCCTTTTGCCAAAGCAAGGGCTTGCCTCTGAAAAGAGTCAAAAAGATCGTCAAAATGATAATTGCCAAAGGGAACCAAAGTTTCACCGGAAGGACCCATAGATCCAGCAACGTATCTACCTCTTTTGCCTCCACCACAAAATTTCTCAATAGATTCTTTTGCCAGCCTCACTCCCTCTGCGTTCCAGTGATCCGAGCGTTCCTCGTAACCGGATTTAGACAACCGAACCGGACTGGAAGAAAAGGTATTAGTGGTCAAAAAATCGGCACCAGCTGCAAGGTAATCAAGGTGAATGTCCTTAACTATTTGTGGAGCGGATTCATTCAAAGAATCCGTTATGTTACTGGATCCTCCCGGAGCCCTCTTTTGTACCTCAGTGCCTATCGCACCATCAAAGACTGTTAACCTACCCTTGTTCTCAAAAGCCATATCTTTCACCAAGACATTCTAGACACACAAGATTAGGCAATCAAGGTAGGTGGCTATGTAAATATAGTTTGAATAATGATCTTATTATTCATAGGATTTTCATATTAATTACCGATAATCTATACATCGCTCATCTGGAGGCGCTTAACTGATTGGCTAAACGAGGTCAAAAAGCTGAGGACACCGCTGCACGTTATTTACGACAAAAAGGTCACCACATAGTAACAAGAAACTATTTCTGTTACAGGGGCGAGATAGATATTATCTCCCTAGATGCTAGCTACGTCGTATTTACAGAAGTAAAAAAGCGTGGTAAAACCAGTTATGCCACACCGGAGGAAGCAATCACCCTAGAAAAGAAAAGGAGGCTAATTGATTGTTCAAAAAGATGGATCATGGAAAATGATTACAAGGGCAACGTCAGATTTGACGTCCTCGCCATTTCGGGAGGGGAAGTCCGCCACTATAAAAACGCAATACAGTCCGAAGGTTACAGGTAATGATAGCAAAGAGTTATAGTGGGGCAGTTACAGGAATAGATGCATTGACTGTAGAAGTTCAATGCGACATATCCAGAGGACTACCAAGTTTTAAAATAGTCGGGTTGCCGGAAAAAGAAGTCCAGGAAAGTCGCGATAGAATCAGAAGTGCAATCACCAACTCCGGATTTGTTTTTCCTACAAAGAAAATAGTAGCCAACCTCGCACCTGCGGATATAAAAAAGAAAGGGGTAGGTTTGGACTTGCCAATAGCCTGTACGATACTTCAATCAACAGAACAGTTAAAGGATGATGCACTGGTAAACAAACTTTTGATTGGCGAGCTCTCACTGGACGGAGAACTCAGACCAGTTAGCGGCGTGCTTCCAGCTGCCCTGGCCGCTCGAAATGATTCAAACGTAAACACGATCCTGGTTCCGAAAGACAACGCAGGTGAAGCAGCCGTAGTCGATTCCCTAAAAGTATACCCCGTTTCCACTCTGCAGGAAGTCGTAAATTTTCTAAATGACGGTTCGGAATTAGATCTCGAGCCGTACTCCTTTGACCGCACTGCCTATTTCGACGTGACAAAGAAATTCCCTAGCGATTTCCAGGACGTGAAAGGACAAGAGCACGCAAAAAGAGCACTGGAAATTGCAGCTGCGGGTGGTCATAACGTCCTAATGAGCGGCCCGCCGGGATCGGGAAAAAGCATGCTGGCAAAGCGTTTACCAACTATTCTTCCACCCTTAACTTTCGAGGAGTCCATAGAAGTCACCAAAATTTACAGTATCCTCGGTGAGATAAATGAAAAACAGCCGCTGGTGACAAGAAGGAAAGTTCGAGCTCCACATCACACCATTTCCTATGCAGGAATGGTTGGAGGCGGTCATGGAAATCCAACTCCTGGAGAAATCAGTCTTGCCCATAACGGCGTACTCTTTTTGGATGAGCTTCCGGAGTTCAACAGACAGGTGCTTGAAACCCTTCGACAACCGCTGGAGGACCGAGAAATTACGATTTCTCGATCTTCTAATTCGTTCACGTTTCCGGCCAACTTTACGTTAATTGGGGCAATGAATCCGTGTCCCTGTGGCTACCTGGGAGACCCGGTAAAACAATGCACTTGCCGACCCCACGAAATCAGACGATACAGAAAGAAGATCTCGGGTCCTTTCCTGGATCGAATTGACATATACGTAGAAGTTCAGCGGCTGGAAAAAGAAACAATGCTCAATCGACCAAGCGGAATGAAAAGCAAAGCAATAAGAGAAAGAGTTCAACAAGCACGTGACAGGCAAGCCGAAAGGTTCTCAATTAATGGGTTTACCAATGCGTCCATGAGCGCCAAACAAGTAGAAAAATTCTGTAAGCTGAAAGGGAAAGCCAGTGAACTACTGGAACAAGCCATCGATCATTACGGTTTCTCCGCACGAGCCTATCACAAGGTGCTCAAAATCTCCCGCACCGTTGCAGATATAGCTCGATCGGATAAAATTAAGCCAGAACATGTTTCGGAAGCGGTCCAATATAGAAGTACAAGAGAAAAACTTCTGCTTGAGGAAGGGATAAAGAAATGAAAAGAAGGCTCAATTCAACTTTTTTTACCTTTATATCGATGTTGATGATAGTGCTGCTGGTCAGCTTTACGTGTAATGCTCAAAACGACGAATCACCGGAGAACTTTACGATTGAGAGAATTACTATAATCGGGAATTCTGAAATGACCGAAAAAGAGATAAAGGATAAGCTGGGCCTTCAAGAAAGCGATGTAGTAACCAAATCTAACGTTCAGGAAAAGATTTCCAGCCTAAAAGACTCGGGTTACTTTCGGAAGCTCGAATTCTCGGCAGATACTTCAGAGGGTAATATGACCCTGGAGATAAAAGTAGAAGAATATCCTGTTCTCCAGGAGATCGAATTCGAGGGAGCAGAATCAATTAAATTCGATAAGCTCAAAGAGGTTTTAAACAACCAGGGAATACAAAGTGGAGAGTTGATCAACCAAAATGATCTGAAGAAAGCCCTTGAGAAAATTGTCAAGAAGTATAACGATGAAGGCTATCCATTTGTAACTATTGGAAATATCGAAATTGGTGAAACCCTTACAATTGAAGTGATTGAAGGGAAGCTTGCAGGTATTAGAATTGAAGGTCTTGAGACTATTCCCAAAAAGGTTGCAAAAGACCTTATCGATATACCAATCGGCAAAACCGTGAAGTTAGAAAACCTTCAGAAATCTTATCAAAATTTGCAGACGTCAGTATATTTTTCTTCTATAGAATTATCACCGGCCCGTGGCTACAGTCAGTCCGATATTATACTCCGCTGGCAATTGACAGAACAAGACCTATTGTCCAAGCCGGTTGAAGCGTCGAAACTTATAATAAAGGGCAACACGGTACTTAGCGAGAAAAGAATCCAGAAGTTAATTAAACCGCTTCCTGACAACAAAGAAGTTTCAAATTATGAACTACTACAGGTCCTTGAACCAGTCTACGATCAATATATATTTGAAGGGTACGTCTATGTCGATTTCTCTTCTACAGAAGTAAACGATAACGTGATAACGGTCGAATTAGCTGAAGGAGTCGTCCAATCAGTAAACGTCAATGGCAACGAGAGAACAGCTGAAAGTATCATTACTAACAAGCTAAGTCTTACCGAGGGTACCGTGTACAATACAACTGACGCATCAAACTCTCGAAGAAGAATACTGAACTTGGGTTACTTCAACGACGTCAACCTGGAACCAACAAAGGCCGAAAACGGCGTGACATTAGACCTAAAAATAAAAGAAAAGAACAGATTAAACAGTATAAATGGTGGATTAACTTGGTCCGA
>CAZTJJ010000126.1:0-4802 GCA_964614065.1 uncultured Thermotogae bacterium | reverse complement strand
CTGCCACCAGAACTGGCCGCAAAGTCAATAAGTACGAGAAAGATACTAAGCAGGCCACCCGCGCCACAGACAAGATGTCAAGATCTTCGCGTAAACTCACGCGGATGTTTGGCCTTCTCTCTGCTGGTATCGGTGGCCTTACTTTTGTTGGCCTTGCAAGAAGCATTGAGTCAGCAACAACTCAAATGAACAACATTGAAGCGACTATGCGTGTTGCTGCTGGAAGTTCTGAAGCAGCAGCAGAGCAAATCGCTTTTATTAGGGAAGAGTCTGAACGATTAGGACTCTTCTTCCCAACTGTTGCCAAACAGATGGCACAGTTCTCAGCAGCAGCGCGTGGCACATCTATTACTAGTGAAGAGTTGAAGATGATCTTCACTGGTATTTCAGAAGCCTCACGGGCTATGGGGTTGACGGCACCAGAAGCCGAAGGCGCTATGAAAGCGCTTCAGCAGATGATGTCTAAGGGCAAAGTCTCTGCTGAGGAACTTAGGCAGCAGCTTGGTGAGCGGATGCCCGGTTCTATTCAGATTATGGCTGCATCACTTGATGTGACCACACAAGAACTCTTTAAAATGATGGAGAACGGCGAACTTCTTTCCGATGAAGTTCTGCCTAAGTTTGCAAGAGAACTTATCAAAACTTTTAGCGGCGAAGCAAGTTTACAAGCTGAAAAGATTGCTGCTTCTATACAAAGACTTCAAACTGCTTTTTTTAACTTGATGGCTCAAGGCGATCTATCTGGAGCAGCAAATGCTATAGACAGGTTGGCTGTCACAATAAGCAACCCAGAATTTCAGGAAGCGTTTGACTCTTTTATTGAAGGCATAGCTAACTTATCTGACATAATAACTAAAAACATAGATAAGATTGCAAACCTTATTGCAATATTAGCTGCTGGAGCAGCAGTAAGAACCTTAATAAAAATGGGCGCTGCTTTAGGTGCAGCAGGTTCAGGTGTTGCTGCATTAACAGGATTGCTTTCTTTACTAATAATCGATTTATTAGATTCAGAGAACAAAGTATTAGACCTAGAAGATGCTTTAAGAGATCTAGGTGGAGCAGGGGATTTTGTAGCAGACGTACTATCTACTTATGATGATATAATCAACTCTGCATTAGGCCCAATAGTAGATTTAACTAACTTCCTTATGGGTGCAGAAGAGGCTGCTGATAATGCCGCTAATAGCGTAAAAAATGCTTCAAAAGAAATAGAAAAGATTTCTGGGCCGGAAAAATTAACAAATGTTATTCTAATAAACGATATGCAATTTGCTGGGACGCTTGACTCGTTTAGTGGAATTGATCTTACTGTTAAAGAGATAAACGAAAACTTATCTGTATTCGACGACATGATGTTGTCAATCGGGGATTCTGTTAGAGACGTTTCTGACACTATGGAAACCGGAATCGGAAATGCTCTTGAAGACCTAATTGTTAGGGGCGAAGAAGCTAAAGATGTCTTTAAGCAATTATCTGCGGAAATCTCTACAGCTATCTTAAGACAGCAAGTTATAAACCCAGCAGCTAGCGCTATTACATCTGCAATAGGGGGATTCTTTCCGGGAGGCGGCCAAACAGGAGGGCAGGCGGCAACCACAGCGCAAATGTCTAACATGAGCTTCATTCCGCAAAATGCAAACGGAGGCAACGTGTTCGGCGGTTCTCCTAGCATCGTCGGCGAGCGCGGCCCAGAGCTATTTGTCCCCGGACAAGATGGCCGCATCATCCCTAATCACCAAATGGGCGGTGGTGGCGATGTTACTGTCAACATCATCAACCAAGGCGGCGAGCAACTGCAATCAGAGAAACAAGAGAAACGCCGTGGGCCTAATGGCGAGATGACCATTGATGTGATGGTTAAGTCGAGCATGGAGCGCCTAGATTCACAAGGTCAGCTTGACGGAATGTTCCGTAGACACGGTGCAAAACGACAAGGACAATTCTAACTATGGCAACTTGGCCTAGCGATCTACCACAATCTCTGAATCAGCAAGGGTTCCAGATTCAAGTCCCAGATGGTTCTATCAGGACTGACATGGACACTGGTAAGGCTTTTCAAAGGCAGAGATTCACTGCTGCTGTACAGCCGTTTTCTGGAAAAATTTGGGTTGACCAGTCTCAGTACGAAACCTTTTTTAACTTTTACACAGTAATTACTGCAATGGGTGCTGTTGAGTTTGATTGGCAACACCCTATCACTAAAAGCCCAGCGGTAATACGATTTGATGCAAGCAGCCCTCCTTCAGTAAAACCACTGAGCGGTGGTCAGTACGAAATCAGCTTGAACCTAGAGGTTATTCCTTAATGGCATTATCACAAGGCGCTTTGCAAGCAGTCCTATCTTCTGCAACAGAAAAAGTATTTCTTGAGTGCATTACAATCAGTCACTCTGAGATAAACACAGTACGCCTCGTTAATGACACATTTGATCTTGTGCGTTCTAGCGGTACATATCAACGCTTCCCATTTCAAGTAACAGCAGCGACGCAGAACTCAGAAAGCCCGCCCTCAATCAATATCACAGCCGACGCTGTAGATCAGACAGTTGTTGTTGCTCTCAGACAACTAGCAGGAAGCCGGGAAAGGGCTTCAATCAAGTATGAAGTTGTCTTAGCTGACACACCTGATATTGTTGAGTTTGGCCCTGTTGATTTTGAGTTTGACTCTCTTAATGGAAACTCAGCAACACAGGTCAAAGTGACTGCCTCTTATTTAAGAGGAGCTTTGAACGATGCTTTCCCTGCCCTTCAATTTGCGCCAAGCAATGTCGCTTGATAAATACAGACCTTACATTGGCAAAGAGTATGAAGCACCTCACGGATGCTTTCGTTTAGTAGAACAGGTATTTAAGGGTGCTTACGGCATTGATCTTGGAAAACAAGATGAAGGTTTAGAGCAAGCAGAGAACAAAGACAGAACAGCAAGAGTGCAGAAAAAACTTTCTGAACTATGCGTCGAAGTTGAAAACCCAAAAGAAGGCGATGTTGCTATTGTGAGAGGTCGGCCTTGGCACATTGCTTTAATAATTGCACCAAACATGATGCTCCACAGTTATAATGGCGGCACTAGCTGTGTAGAAGACTACGAAGATTGGCGCTGGGTCAACCGAATAGAAGGATTTTATAGATATGTCAGTTTTTGTAACAGCGAGTAAGCATCCGCTCAAGGCCGATCTGGTCTATGCAGAAGTAGATGCTGGTCAGTCGATCTATGAGATCGCAGGTGACGCTCCTGTTGCTGCTTTTATTGATGGCAAAGAAGTGCCTGAAGAATTGCACAGACTGACTAGGTTAAAAGATGGCTGCAATCTCACTCTCTGGCCCTTACCTCAAGATGATGATATTTTAAGAGCTACCCTTGTTATAGGTGTAGCAATAATTAGTGGTGGTATTGCAACGGGCGCTATTGGCGGACTTTCTGGATGGCAAGCCACAGCAGCAGCAGTCGGATTTTCTGTAGCGGGCAACATTGCTGTAAACGCCCTAATCCCGCCTCAAATGCCTGAGCAGCCTTCTCCCGGCGAATCCTTCAACCGACTAGATGCACTGACTGGAGCTTCCAACCAAGTTGCAGCCTTCCAGCCTATTCCTCGTTTATACGGTACGTTCAGGTATTTCCCACCTATCCCAATGACAGCCAAACCTTTTACTGAGGTTGTAGGCGATGACCAATACCTGCGTATGCTGGTCTGTCTTGGCTATGGGCCATTAGAAATCGGTGGCGTAGAAGTCGGAGAAGGCCGGTCTGTCGCTACTCAAAATACAAACTTCAATGGCTCACCGATTCGTATTGGTGATACAGACATCAACTTATTTGATGATGTAGAATTTGAAGTCGGAACGCCAGATCAAATGAGTCTCTATACAAACGAGATTATTGAGACTAACCCCGGTTTTACTACTCGTAATACAGAATTTGACGGAATAGAAGATAACGGCAGTGTTACAAAGACTGATGGTGAGTCTGCTATCCGCACAACCGACACAGGCGCTTCAGAAATAAGCCTAGACTTCTCTGGTGCGCTCTACTCAGTCAACAAAGATGCAAAGACAACTAGCGCTTCGGTTGACTTTAAGATTGAATTTAGGGAAGTCGGTACAACTGACTGGGCTATTCAAGAATCTTCCTTTACAATATCATCAAGTCAAAAGCAAACAATTAGAAAAGGATTGCGATTCCCTGTACCAATCGGCCAATACGAAGTTCGCGTAACAAGGCTTGAAACCACACACGCAAACACAAGTGCTGTCCAGAACGAAATTACTTGGTCAGCCCTTAGAACGATTCGTATTTCAAACGGATTTGATGTAGACGGCACGGTTGTGATGGCGCTGCGTATTCGAGCGAACGACCAGCTTAACGGCAGGATCGAGAATCTTTCAGTTCTCGCTACTTCTATACTTCAAGTGTACAACGGTACTTCTTGGGTAGAGCAGGCAACAGACAACCCAGCGTGGATTTACTCAGACATTTGGAGCGGAACAGCTAACCGCAGGCCAATAGAAAGAGATAGGCTTGATGTTGACAGCCTTGTGGAATGGTCTACCTTTTGCGAAACAGAGGGTTTCAAGTATAACGCTGTTTTAGACAGCCAGAGCACTACATTAGAAAGAGCTGCTGAGGTTGCTGGAGCTGGCCTAGCTTCTTGGTCTTTTAACCCAGACTCAAAGATCAGTGTGGTAAGGGATACAGAGCAGACCCTGCCTAAAATGATAATTAGTCCTCGAAACAGCTTTGACTTTAGTTTCCAAGTATCTGCTGTTGAGGTTCCAGAGGCACTTCGAGTAAGATTTACAGAC
>CAZTJJ010000125.1:0-4818 GCA_964614065.1 uncultured Thermotogae bacterium | reverse complement strand
AAACTTCAGTTGCAGTAAACAACACAGATGAAGCAAACTGTGTGATAATGTCAAATTGTCAAGGAGCGTCCCCGTTTTTAATTTTTAATTTCCCTGCGGTGTCCGGGTATGGTGAGATAAGGCGTGTTTAAGGTTTATCGGCCGTTCAGGCTGAATTAAAGGGGATTTGACGCATTTTCGCCAAATTTTTATCGGAATTTTTATTACAAACAACTAGCCATTTGGTGCGATAAAACTGCCAGTTCATATTTATATAACTGTGAGTTATAGTTAATTATACCGAGGTGGCAAAAAGTGGAAAAGCAGAAATTTTCGTTCAAGAAAATCAAGGAGTTAGATAACCATCTCGAAATATTAGAGAAGGACTTACAAGAGTACTTGTTACAAAATGAGATTGAACGTAGCAATGAAATCGACAGTGAAATATTCGATATTTATGACAACGTTAGGGAGCTTAGAACCTTTATTAACGTTGCGGTCGATGAGTTAGATGAGAGAGAGGAGCTGAACCAAGGGCTTCGAGACCGTATACGAAATAAGCTGGTTAATCTCGGGCTACTGGAAAAAGCGGGGGCGGCAGTAACTATATAGAACCTCATAGAAAAGATCCTCAAACTTATCGGTAGATAGTCGGTGGTGAAATTTAGTTAACAATTGTCTTTTTGTTGGACCCCTGTGCTAGCGGATGGTAAACGGGGCAGAGGGAGAATAATCAATATAACGGGAGGTGCCAAAAGATGGAAATCAATAACAAGGAAATGGTGCTGGCAAATTTGGGTGGAGTTATCAAGGACATAAGGAAGTCGAATGACCTTACTCAGGAAGAATTTGCCGAAGAGTTGGGAGTGAAGAAGAACTATGTTAGCATGATAGAGCGGGGAGAAAGAACACCCTCTCTAAGTCTTTTAGCTAACATTTCTGATAAATTCGGCGTTGAACTACACCAGATATTTCTGCGAGCTGAGATGCCCGAGTTAGGTGGTAATCTCAAGCGCGCTTACTATTTGGCCAAGATCTTGAACGATGTGGATTTCAAAAAATTGCGTCTCTTGGCAGAAGACGTAGCGGAAGACCTAGAACTGGAACCCTCCGCATCTGACGAAGGGTCTCGGAATAAGATTGCTAATTAGTAGCAAGTAGCCCCTCGTTATCCCGGCGAGGGGTTAATCTTTTGATGTGAAAGAGCGGATTTTTACAAAAGTGGCGTTTTGTTAAATTTGTCTACGGCACCCAGTCACTAGACTTGTTGTGAAGTGTTCTCTCGCACCCCTTGATGTCTAAAAAGACCTCCTCTTAGGTATAATTAATAACTAAAGACTATTCGTCTTCGGATAGAATTAAGACACATCTGGAAGATTTTAGCCCGATCTTGTAGAGACGATTTCTAACTGACCTACCTACTTGCTAGGACAAACATGTAATATGTGTGTTTGGCGGTGATATAATGGACACTCGAGATTCGTTTCCACCCGAAAGCTCCACTACGAAAATAACCCACCTCCAACCCGGAGACCATCTCTGCTGTATATACGAAACCGAAAAGGAACGCAGGAACGTCCTGACACCTTTCATCAAAGAGGGTCTGGAGGCAAACCAGAAGGTAATCTACATCGTAGAGACCAATACCGCAGAAGAGATTACTGATTACCTCCAGGATATAGACTACTCGCTCGAACCCTACCTGGATAGCGGCCAGCTCGTCCTGTTGACGGGGGACGAATCCTACCTGAAAGGCGGGACCTTCGACCCGGATACCATGATAGACCTTTTAGGGGAAGAGACGGAAAAGGCATTGGATGAAGGTTACGATGCCCTGAGGGTGACCGGCGAGATGACCTGGGTGCTGCGGGGCCGGCCCGGATCGGACCGGTTGATTGAATACGAAAACAAGCTAAACCGGTTCTTTCCCTCCCACAAACCCTGGGTATGTGCCAGTACGACAAAAACCAATTCGATGCCGACGTATTGCTCGGGGTTTTGCGCACCCACCCGATAGCCGTGATTGGGGATGAGACCTACGAGAACTTTCACTATATCAAGCCAGGCAAGCTCCTCGGAGACAACCCTAAAGAAGTAGAATTTAGCTCCTGGGAGAAGGGCCTCAAGCGGGCCAACAGTAAAAAACTTCTCCTTGAACACTTCAACTCCTTGCTTCGGTCAATCAGAGATGTAAACCAGCTACTCGTGAGCGAAAAGGATACTGATACCTTAATTGAGAAAGTTTGCGACACGCTTGCCGAGACAAGAGGCTACAATAACGTCTGGATAGCCCTCTTCGACGAATCAAACCAACTTCTAACTGCAGCGGAATGGGGCTTGGGCGAGGACTTTCAGCCAATGCTCGAGCGGCTACAAAACGGAGACATCCCGGCCAAAACGCGAGAGACTATACAAAACGAAGGACCAGTTGTAACGGACGATCCTTTTGTCGAGTGTAAGGACTGCCCGCTGGCCGAAAGCTACGAGGGGAAAACCTCGATAACAGTTAGATTAGAACACGCCGGGAGGGTCTACGGTATACTTGTTACCTCTGTTCCGACAGAATATGCAGATACAAGGGAAGAAAAAAACTTGATAAAAGAAGTGGCCAATGATATTGCTCTTGGATTGCACGATAAGGAGGTCGAAGAAGAACTACGAAAAAGCAAGGAACGGTACCAGAAATACTTCGAAAAGACGGGCGATGCCATCTTCATCCTGAAAATGGGGGGTAAAAATCACGGAGACATACTGGATGTCAACGCCGCAGCAACAGAACAGACTAATTACTCCCGGGACGAGCTCCTCGGGATGAATATGCTGGAGGCTTTAACTCTGGAGACGCCCTCCGACTTTGACCTTGAGGAGGCGAATTCGAAATTATCCCAGGGCGAGACAGTCCGGTTCACCGAAAAGAAGAAAAAGAAAGACGGAACGGAATACTGGACAGAGGTAGTTGTAACCCCGCTTGAACACGAGGGGGAACAGGCCAACCTGTCCATAAATCGAGATATCACCGAGCGCAGGAAGGCCAAGCAGAAGCTGAAGCGTTCGGAGGAGAGGTACCGGACCGTCTTCGAAAATACCGGTACCGCGATGATAATCATCGAGGAAGACACCACGATCTCGCTGGTAAACGAACAGGCAGAAAAACTATCCGGCTATTCGAAAGAAGAGATAGAAGGGAGGATGAGCTGGACCGAGCTGGTGGCAAGAGACGAGGACCTGGAGAAGATGAAAGAGCACCACCGTAAGCGCAGAGAAGATCCAGCAAAAGCTCCAAACCAATACGAGTTCAAGTTAGTCGACAGGGAGGGAAAGGAGAAGGACGTCTTGATTACCATCGACGTTACCCCGGGTACGAAAAAGAGCATTTCTTCCTTAATAGATATAACCGAACGAAAACGAATGGAAGAACAGATACAAGAGGATAAAATAGAACTCCGCCAGTCCTTCATCCAGCTCGCCGAAACCACCTCCCGGGTCCTCGGCATCCGAGACCCCTACACCCAAAAACACGAGCAGCGGGTAGCCGAGCTAGCAGAGAGGTCGGGAAGAGGATGGACTTGAACGAAGAAAAACTCCTTGGTTTGTATATAGGAGGAGTACAACACGACATTGGAAAGATAGTGGTACCCGAAACCATCCTTACCAAACCGGGAGAACTAAAGGAGGTCGAGTGGGAAATGATCAAATCCCACCCGGAAGTGGGTTACAATCAAATCCTAAAAGACACTGACTTCCCCTGGCCGGTAGCTGAGATGACCTTACACCACCACGAACGGTTGGACGGTTCCGGTTATCCCGATGGACAAAGGGTGATGAGCTAACCACAGAAGTAAGAATAATTGGTGCAGTCGACGTAGTAGAAGCAATGAGTACCAGAAGACCCTACAGAGAAGCAAGGTCCAAAGAGAGAACCTTGGAGGTCTTGAAGGAAGGAAGAGGTGACAAATTCGACCCGGAAGTGGTGGATATACTGGTTGATATGATAGAAGAAGGCGAGGTAGAGTTTGGAGAACGATAACGAGGAGTTAATATAATGTCTTTCTCTGCCTACGAGACCGAAGGGCTGATCGAGCGCCTGCCGGAGGCCCTGTTTTTGGAGGACTTCGAGGGAAACATTCTAGATGTAAACACAAAAGCTTGTGCGCTTCTCGGCTACAGCAAGGAGGAACTACTCGACCAGGACGTCGACAAGATAGTCCCCGAGGGCCAGCCAGTCTTTTTACCCGACCAGATAGACGAAGCAACCAGATCAGGGAAACCGATAGAAACGGTGAACCTCCACAAGGACGGGACTGAAATTCCGGTGGAGCTGAGAGGAAGGATCGTTGAAGTCGAAGGTAAGAATAGAATGCTTGTAAGCGTACGGGATATTACCAAACGCAAAGAAGCCGAAGATAAGTATCAAATAGTCGCCCAGGGATCCTCACAAGCTGTCTATTTATTCCAGGATGGACAATTCAAGTACGTAAACAAAGGTTTCGAAAACCTAACCGGATATAGCGCAGAAGAACTGAAAGATATCGACTTCCTCGAACTCGTCCATCCTGACTTCAGGAAAGAGCTCGCCGATTGGACCAAACAGGCACTAGCCGAAGACGACTCGAGGCTGCCGGAGAGAGTAGAATACAAGGTCATAACCAAAAAGGGGGAGACCATTTGGGTCCGGTCTCTTCCCTCGCTCGTCGAGTACCAGGGGAGCCCGGCCATAGCGGGCAATGCTGTGGATATTACCGAGGAAAAGGAAATGGAAAGAGAGCTTCGGGCCGAACGCAACCTGTTTGAGTCCATAATGACCCTCAGTCCCGACCTGGTTTACTTCAAGGACGAAAA
>CAZTJJ010000124.1:0-4861 GCA_964614065.1 uncultured Thermotogae bacterium | reverse complement strand
GAGAAATATCGTAAACTAATTAAGAAAGTAGAGAAAGCCAAACGAGAAGTTGACGACGAAAGTATAAGAAACAGCGATGAATTAATTTCGAGGCTGAACGGAAAAGCTAATCAGCTAGAGAAAAAAGTGTGCGATCAATTTAAATTATCTTCCTCGACCGGCAAATGCGAAAACTGCCATAGCGGATTAAGCGAGATCAATTCCAACTTGGAAGCAAGCCAGGTAAAGGAAGAACAAATTGAAAAGATAAAAGAAAAAGCAAAACCCATAGACGTCGTAGAAGAAAAGACCGTTAATCTACATATAAAGCCAAACTTGAATTCGAAGGACTTCATTGAAAAGATAGAGGAAATAAGAGAAGAAATAAGAGAAAAAGAATTAGAAGCAAAAAGAGTGAACGTACAAATCCATGTAGAGGACTGAGGATGGATCTAAAATCTTAAGACTTTCGTAAAAATGATTAAGAAGTTTCATTACTATCCAGTGAAGAAAAGGGATAAAAGAAAATTCTGATAAAGGAGGAAACTTTGGGCCTACAGAAAGCCACCGCAAAGTTACGAGAGACGATAACGGAAGGAATAGACAGGGAGCTAAAACGCTACGGTTTCTTTGAAAATGAAATGGATGAGTTCGCCCCATCCGCCTTCGCCGAAGAAGAAGTAGAAAACGCCAAAGAGGCTTACTATACGATAAAAGCAGTAATCCAAGGTGAAAAGGAATCAAACGGTAAAAGCTATAAAGAGGCAAGGGACCACTACCTAAAGGAAGCCTCCTTTACCTTTTTCAACAGAATGGTCGGTATCAAAATAATGGAGGCTAATGAACTGATAGACGAGGCAATAACCGAAAGAAAACAACACGGGGGAAAAAGCTTACGACACAACTTATTCCTCACAAACAACTCCCAATACAAGGGAACCAGTAGCCAGGGCAGAAAGCAGTTCTTCCGGCAAGTATTCCAGGAGCAGGCAAAAGAACTACCCGACTTCTACCGAAATGACCACCAGTACGGTCCATTCGTCCCCGACTCCGAACTGATCCGTGATGTAACCGAGATCATAAACGAGGTACCGTTAGAAGAGTGGAAAGAAGACGATACGTTGGGCTGGGTTTACCAGTACTACAACCAGCCGGACAAGACCGAAGTCTATGATGGACTTTCTAATAACGAAAAAATAGATAACCGGGACAAGTTGATTGCTGCCACACAGCTATATACCGAAGACTACATGGTTGACTATCTGGTTGAAAACTCCCTCGGCCGTCTTTGGCTTGAGCATAACCCGGACTCGGACCTCAGAGAACAAATGGATCTATTCGACCCCCATCCGGAACTTCAAGAGAGATCAGAAGTAGAAAAGAAACCTGTAGAAGATATCACTATCTTTGACCCCGCCTGCGGTAGCGGTCACTTCCTGCTCAAAGCCTTCGACCTCTTCTACGAGATGTACGTAGAGGCAGGGCATGAGCCTGTATCTATCCCCGCCAAGATCATAGAGAACAACCTATTTGGAACGGACCTGGACGAACGTGCGGTCCAGATTGCAATTATCGCCCTCTACATCAAAGCTTCCGCCAAGAAAAAAGAAGTATCCGGATCAGGAGATCTTGAACTGACCAGGTTCAACCTTACCCCGGCTCACTTGGGCGGGTTGAAAAGCGACGGCGCTCAGTGGTTGAAAAGCGAGATGGGTAAGAGTGTCTCCCTAGATGACGTTCAAAGTCTGTTGGACCAGCTCGACCAGATAGATACCTACGGTAGTTTGGTAAACGTCCGAGATCTCGTGAAAAACGTGAACCCTGAAGAAGGACAAAATGATGGTTTCTTCAGCTCCGATGATTTTGCTCAAAGTGTCGATAAACGGAAAGACAAACTACTCGGCAAGCTAAAAGAAATGACTGAAGCGGAGAACCTGGCCGAAGAAACTCTGGGACTTGGGTCAATCAGAAAGGTCCATTTGTTATCGCTGCTTGTAAACAAGTATGACGTCGTAGCGACAAATCCACCTTATATGAGCAAAGGTAATATGGGTGGAGACATAAAGAGTTTCTTAGAAAACCATTATCCCGATGCTAAAAGCGACATTTATGCTTCTTTTATCAAAGCTTGCATGGAGTTTAGTCATGACCTTGTCGCGATGATCAACATGCACAGCTTTATGTTTATAAAAAGCTTTCAAGATTTAAGAAAATTTATTTTACAAAACGCTAATATTGAAACCATGGCCCATTTGGGGACTGATGGCTTTGGTGAAATCGGCGGTGAGGTAGTTAACACAACCATGTATACACTGCGGAAAAACAGGAGAGATAATAATAAGGAGGCTTCTTTCATTCGTTTAGTTGGGTATAGTTACAATGATAAATTAAGAGAATTAAAAAAAGGAATTTCAAGCCATAAGAACCAAGACTCAATGGGAACTAAAGAATTTGAAGAGATACCAGGCAGTCCCTTTGTTTATTGGGCATTTGACAAGATAGGAAAGGTTTTTAAGGAGAGTAATCGTCTAGGAAAGTTTACTCAAGTTCCAGAAGGTATCACTACTGGAAACAATGATCGTTTTCTGAGGCTTTGGTGGGAAATATTTAATCCAGAAAATTTGGAGGAACGTAAAGATTTCTTACAAGTTTTTGAAAAAAGTGAGAGAAAATGGTTTCCGTGTATAAAAGGAGGGCCCGAGAAAAGATGGTATGGCAATCTTTGGTGGATTATTAATTGGGCAAATAATGGAAACGAATTAAAGGAATATGGCTCTTCTTTTGTGAGAAATGAATCAAAATACTTTAAAGAAGGTTTTTTTTCAAATAAGGTAAGTTCTCGAGAATTTTCAGTGAGATATATGCCTCAGGGGCATATATTTGAGCATGCAGCCGCCCCTATCTTGTTAGAAAAAGATTTTGATTATAAAGGTTACGCAATCGGCTTTCTTAACAGCAAGTTATGTAACTATTTTTTAAATTTGTTAAATCCAACCATGCACTATTCAGTTGGTAATATATCTAGTGTGCCAACTAAAAATCCGGATAAAAACAATATTTCAATTTCTGCAAATGAAAATGTTATTATTACAAAACACCTAACCACCTTCTCCCTAATCGAGCGAAACTTCCAACACACACCCCTGGATTGGGCAAGGAACGAGCACGACTTACTCTCAGTCGACAAGGGAGCCAAAACCTACATCGACTATGAATACACCCAGGAGACCAAGGTCCTGCTCAACGAATCAGTAATTGATGAGGAGGTCTTCGAACTCTACGAGCTGAAAGAAAAAGACGTCCAGGCGATATTCGAGGAGGAAGGCAAACCCGCCGGTTACCAACCATTACTTTACAAAAACGACCTAAACTACCTGCCGGAAGGTAAGCTACTCGACGACGAATTTGACCTGACCGAGGAAGATATCGCAAAGATAGAGAACCTCCGGGAAGACTACGTCAAGGATCTACCCATTGCCGCACTGTCGGAAGAGGAAAAGATGGCCAAGGAAAACGAGGTATTGGACCTCTACGATGGTAACGAGGACTTGCGGGATATAAGTACCGAAGCAGAAGTAAACCCGCTTTCCGTGTTAAGAATAATCAAAGAAACAAACCAGGTACCGCTAAAGAAGGGAAGGGAAATAGTCCACGAGTTCCTCTTCGACAAAATATTAAAGATTCTACGTAAGGATCAGGACGGCATAGTCCCGTTAAGCTCCCACTGCGGTGAGGATACGGTATACGAGGTACTGCAGCGCAAACTAGACGAACTTAGCTACGAGTCCTACGAAGGCTTCGAAAGCTACCTAAAACGAGGTAGAACCCTGGAGGATTGGTTGTATAAGGACTTCTTTGAAGCACACGCCAAAAGGTTCAGCTACCGGACCTACAAGGGCGCAATAGTCTGGCATATCACCAGTGGGAAGAAACGGGGCTTTGACGCCTTCGTCCTCCACCATAAATGGAACAAGGACAACCTGAAAAAACTAAGAACCGTCTACTTCAGCCAGAGGAGGGAATACCTGGAAAACAGGTTGAACCAGCTCGACCGTGACGAACAGGATAAGGAATGGAGAGAGACGAGGGAAAAGCTCGACGAACTAGAAGAAATGGAACCGAAACTCAAAGAACTAGAGAACGACCCAGACTACGACCCGGAAGTCGATGACGGCGTGGGGAAAAACATTGCACCTCTGCAGGACAAAGTGTTGACCTCCTACGAAATATTGTCGAGCAAACAGAAGCAGAAATATTTGGAGGCGGATTGGTAACCGTTAAATGTAGCGGAGGGCTGAAGCCCTCCATAGCCTAAAAAGAAAACCCACAACTCATTTCCCCCATAGTGGGGGAAAGAGAGAATGGGGGGGGATAAACAAAGGAGGAAAACTTTGGACCTACAAAAAGCCACTGCAAAACTTCGAGAGACGATAACGGAAGGAATAGACAGGGAGCTCAAACGCTACGGCTTCTTCGAGGAGGAAGTGGAGGAGTTTGAACCATCTGCTTTCGCCGAAGAAGAAGTAGAAAACGCCAAAGGTGCATACGACATAATAAAAGCAGTAGTCCAAGGTGAAAAGGAATCAAACGGTAAAAGCTACATCGAAGCAAGAGACCACTACCTAAAGGAAGCCTCCTTTACCTTCTTCAACAGGATGGTCGGTATCAAGGTAATGGAGGCAAACCGATTAATAGATGAAGCAATTACCGAAAGAAAACAACACGGGGGAAGAAGCCTACGACATAACTTATTCCTAGAAAACAACTCCCAGTACAAAGGAACCAGCAGCCAGGGCAGAAAACAGTTCTTCCGCAAAGTCTTCAAAGAGCAGGCCGAAGAACTGCCAGACCTCTACCGGGAATATCACCAGTACGGTCCCTT
>CAZTJJ010000123.1:0-4866 GCA_964614065.1 uncultured Thermotogae bacterium | reverse complement strand
CCTCCAGAACGTCAACGTATCCAACAAACTCACCGTCCTCAATTATGGGTATCTGAAGGACGACAAAGTTTTTGTCGAATTCGTCACGAATTTCCGTTAAGGCACTCCAGAAATCTGCCTCCCCCTGGTCCATCTTGTTAATCAGGACCGCGGTAGGTTTGCCGTATTTCCGGGCAACGTTCCAGACGTTCTCCGTATGAACCTGGACTCCTTTTTCCGCGTCCACCAGTAACAAGGAGGCCTCGGAGACGAAAGTTCCCTTGTAGACCTCTTCAACAAACTCTTCCGCCCCGGGGGTATCTAGAACGTTCCAGTTTTGCCCTCCATACTTAAACGAACCAATTCCCAGATCTATCGAGTATCCGTGCTCCTGTTCCTCCGGTGAGGGGTCAAAGGTTAAGTCACCGTCAATGCCGCTAACATTAAGGAATTTCTCTGCCAAACTGGATTTCCCAGTTCCTGAATGACCAATTAAACTCAACGTCTTCGAATTTGCCATGAACTAACCACCTCAAATTACCTAGTGATTTTATCTCAATTTCTAGATTAAAGAGACCGCTTCCAACCTGCTACCTCCGTCACAGGACAGAGGATCCTGCGTAAGTTTGTCGAATAACAGAGCTTCACCCAATAAATATAAATTATATAAAAGTATAGTACAAAAAACCAAAAAATACATAACGCTAACCATCCGCTCAGCCAGGCCAAACTATTTAACTAATTCCTTTCACGGACTTCGGAAGGAGAAATGGGCAGAAAAAGAATGAACATACCAACCTAAACCCTTGCTTCCACCTATTCACAAAGCAGGAATATCACAGTTCACCAAGATAACCCACACAGAAAAGGATCCTGAATCTCAAGTACAATTAACTCTTAAACTCCCCCTCCTCCCTGCATCTTTGGATCCATTATATCCCTGAACGCATCGCCAATAAGGTTCCAGGATAGGCAAAACGTTGTAATTGCAGTCCCGGGAATGACCACCGTGTACCAAAATTCGAAGGTATTCCCCTGTGTTCCAAGGATCCAATTTCTCGCAAAACTAATCATCTGACCCCAATCCGAATAGCCGGAGGGAGCTCCAACTCCGAGGAAACTCAACGTTGCCGCCGTTATTACTATCGTCCCCATATTCATTGAAGCCTGAACCACAACGGGGAAAATAGAATTGGGAAGTATATGTCTAAACACTATCCTGAAATCTGTGGCTCCCACGGCATTTGCCGCCGAGACGTATTCCTCTTCCTTAACCGACAATATATTACCCCTGATCAACCTGGCATAACCCATCCAGCCGAACACTATAAGGGCAATAAGAGCGTTGGTCAAACTTCTTCCCAGAATAGTGGTTAGGACCATGGCGGCCACGAGATAGGGGATAGAAAAGAAAACATCAACTATCCGCATCAGAATGCTATCAACCACGCCACCGTAATAGGCAGCAATGGTCCCGATAAATACTCCAATAAGGCCAGCAAAACCAACGACCATCAACGAAACTCTAAAAGCAGTTCTCGTCCCCCACACTACTCCATAGAAAATATCGTACTGGCCCTGAGTGGTGCCAAATATATGACCCTCCCCTGGTGGTTGCGGAGTAGACCCCCAGCCGTCCCTCGGAAGGCGATAGGGTTCACTTGGGTCCTCCGGCGTGGCAATCCAGGGGGCTGCCACCGCTACAGCAACGTAGAATAAGAGAATTAACAATCCTACAACAGACAGCGGATTCGTGAGTAGCTTTCTTATTTTCTTTTTCATCGTTTAATCGTATGTCACCCTTGGATCCAGATAAGCGTAAATAACGTCGACCGTGAGGTTTGCAAATACCAGTAATACTCCGTTAAACAAAGCAAACATCATCAACGACGAAGTATCAAACTGTTGGGCGGCCGTAACGGCCCATCTCCCCAATCCATGCCAGTCGAAAATAGTCTCAGTTATAACCAGGCCGTTTATCAGGAAGGCCACATATATTCCTGCGATGGTCACAATTGGTATCAGTGCATTACGGCGAGCGTGCTTCTTGATAACCAGGTTTTCCTTTAATCCCTTCGCCCGGGCGGTCTGTACGTAATCTTTTCGGAGAGTTTCAAGCAAACTGGACCGCATTATACGTAATAACATGGCCCAGCGGACGTAAGACATGACGATGGCCGGCAGAATTATGTGTTTCACCGCATCGACAAAAACAAACCAGTTCCAGTTCAGTATAGCATCAATGGTGTTTAGCTGAGTGTACCGGACGAACTGTGCAGAATGGACGATTTCCTTAGCCTCCAGCCCCAGTCGGCCGGGTGGGAACCAGGTTACCACACCCCCGTAAAATACCATTAGAAGTAGCAGGCCTGCAACAAACGATGGAAGCGACCAGCCAACTATTGCAAATAGTCTAACCAGGTGATCAATTAAATTGTTGTGGTTAACAGCTGCTATCGTCCCCAGCCAGATGCCTCCGAGTATTATCGGCAAGGCGGACCAGATAGCAAGCTCCAGCGATACGGGGAAGAATCGGGTAAAAGCCTCCTTTGCCGTCATTTTAGCGCTCTCGGACCAGCCAAACCTCAAATGAATCACGTCATCCAGCCAGCTACCAAACCTGGCCCAAATAGGGTCATTTAGTCCGTATTCCTCCTTCAATACCTCTATATCCGTGTTCTTTAACTCGGCCGGGCTGGAGATAAACGTTGACAACCTTTGATTGGCCGATAGAAGCTGCAGCATACCAAATATGATAAGCAATATTCCCAGAATTACAAAAGGAAGAATAAGTATCCTTCTCGTGATATAAGCTAACATATAATTTATCCCTCGAGACGGAATAAAGTGAGAAAAGGGGACCAGGGTTGCCCCTGGTCCCCATCTAGATCAAAATCGGTTCAGCCTATTCTTCGTAACCTTTCCTAATTGGATATGCATAGGCGTACGAATTGGCGAACATCGGATTGAACGGCACGTCCTGGACCCAGGATCTAAGCACTCGCGTACCTTCGGCCTGGGGAAGCCAGACGTCTATGGCTAGGTCGTGTGCCAGTTTCTGAAGCTCGTAGTAGATTTCCTTTCGTTCCTGGACATCCACGGTCTCCATGGCCTTCTCAATTAACGGATCAAACTTCTCCTTCGCCATTTCAACCATTCCCTCGCCCTGCCAGCCGGAGAATGTTCCGTCAGACGCCATGAACGGCGTGACAAAGTTATGGGGGTCGGGGAAGTCAGCCAACCACCCAATGATGAACAGAGGCATCTTCCCTCCTATCATCTTGTCAAGGTAAGTTGACCAGTCAACACCTCTCACCTTGATATCGAATTTGGGATTGAGTTTTTCTATATTCGCTTCAAATATGTTGGACGCCGTCTTACGCGACTCGTTGCCCGTATTGTAGAGAATAGTGAAAGTAAACCCTTTCTCCCAGAGTTCACCGTCGTGGGCTTCCTTGAGTAACTGTTCCGCCTTATCCAGGTCATGGCTATAGAGTTCCAGATCTTCATTGTAGTAAGGCTGCATATTCTTCGGTACGGGACCGTTAGTCTTGTAGCCCAATCCCTGAAGTACCTGTTCGATAAATGCCTCGTACTCAAAAGCGTAATTAAATGCCTTTCTTACCTTGAGATCGTTGAAGAAGTCGGAGGGAACTCCGTCTCCCCAGGAACCCGAACCTACCAGGTCGTTGTTTTTCGTGATTACGTCGTGAGTGAAGAAAGCTGCAGGGTTCATTTGAATTGTCGGTAGGTGTTTCTGAACGGTAACTCCTTGAGCTCCCTCGACCTGACCGAGGTACTGAAGAGGCACGTAAGCGATGTCAGCTTCGCCATTTATAAACTGAAGTCTTCTCGTGCCCCATTCGTCAATTTTCTGGATAACCATTTTCTCGAGATGAGCCGGTTCTCTCCAGTAATCTTCGTACCTGGAAAAGACGACTTCCGTTCCGGTATCCCAGCGTTCAAGTTTGAACGGTCCAGTTCCATTCATAACCTCATACAGAGGAGATTCTTCTGCAGCAGATCCACCACCGGGATTGTGGTACTGTGGCCAGCTCTCCGCCGTACCGGGCCATCCACCCTGTTCAGTGACCCATTCCTTGTCCATAATTGCGGACCAGGCGGATCCATGAGTGAGAATATTCAGGAAAGGTGGGTAGGGCTCGGGTAATCTAAAAATCACGCTTTGACCCTTGACTTCAACCGCCGGATCGATAAACGCTTTAAAGGCTGCAACTCGATCTTCACTGGTGGTATCGGCAAATTCCTCAACACCGGCCACGTCGGTAACCAAGTTTTTGATGCTTCCGTAACCGGTTAACGGCTCCAGAATCATCCATGCCGGACCCCCTGACCTATCCTGAATCATGGTTCTTTCAAACGAGTACTCCACGTCTTCAGGAGTCAGTTTGTTTCCGTTATGGAAAGTTACTCCTTCCCGAATCGGGAACTCGTAAATCATTCCCCCGCCCGTCATCTCTCGAATCAGACCGTTTTCCTTACTGGGTACTTTCGTAGCCAGCAGGGGCTTGAATTCACTTACGCTATAACCTTCGGGCTTTTTCTCGTTACCGTCAACTTTTCCAGTAGGATATCGGAGAAGATTTTCGTAAACATTCTGAATTATGGTCCCACTGGCAGTATCGTAAGTATAGGAAGGATCTAACGTGTTCGCAGTCCCAGTAGTCACAACATTTAAAGTATTTGGGTTCTTGACCTTCGGTTTTTCCTGGGCCAAACCAATTAAGAAAGAGGAAATTACTAAAAGTAATGACAATGAAAGAATTAAGCTATTTTTCCACTTATAATTCATAATAAAACCTCCTTGGCTTTAAGTCACCGTAGAAGCTCTCGGTGCTCACACTCACTTGGGTAAATCAAAAGGCC
>CAZTJJ010000122.1:0-4922 GCA_964614065.1 uncultured Thermotogae bacterium | reverse complement strand
ATTACCAACAGGGAAGCGGACAGTCAGGGCTACGACCTGGTTTTCAGACAAGAAAATGTTCTCCTTTACAGAGACGGGAACACGGTCGATGACCTTACGGATATGACAAAACGGGCACTCAGTGAAGATCTACAGGCCTAACTCATCATGGAAATGGATATTGAGAGTTGAGAAAATGTAAAGGAGGTGCATATGAATAATTGTTCTCATGAATTGACCAATAAGGGAAAACATCTTGAGTTCTCTAAGATGTTTTTCATTATTGTGATATTTTGTGTTCTTTTACTACTAACGATTTTGATGGTTAATGTGACAGCCAAAGAGAAGGAGCCGGAAGACATCCCTCAAGCAGTAAAAGAACTTATATTTCACAAAGCAACCCCAAGTGGAATAAAATATGCTTTTGATAATCCTGTCATTGTTGAAGTGCCGGCTGATGGATCGAGTAGAATTGATCAATTGCCCCTATATGAAGAAGCACGGAAAGAGAAGTGTTCTTCTTGGGTCAGTTCTCCCCCCAGACCCCCACTCTTTGGACGATGGTATAAACGATTACACTGGAATATTCCGCTGGGAGGGTTCCCTGGCTCGAAAGAAAAGCTAGAAGACTTCCAAAACCTACTCATCAAGCAAGATTTAGTAAAGCTTAATACTGTAAGCTACAGTGATACTTGTGATGACTTAAAAGAGGTTGAAAAAAAAGTACCAGTTTACGCCGACAAGATTGAACCTCTCGTTATTTCTCGAGAATCGCGGACTGTGAGAGCTTACGACGAAGATTTTACTAAGGAAGCATTAACAATTGCGATAGGCAAACGAGTATTAGAATCGATAGATTATGTTAATCAATACGAAGCTGGGTTGACTTCAATTACTGGCATGGATGTAAAGACAACATTTTGGGCTATAACTTTCACCTATAAGGTTGAACCAAACATTGCAGGATTACCAAAAATGCAGTTTCAGGGTAACGCCAAGGTCTATCGAGACCCTGATGACGGCAAATGGAAAACTGCACATTTATACCTGCCCTACGACGGTGAAGGTCAGGGAGATTACGAAGCCAGGAAATTTAGAATGGGGACGGAGTTTGACATTTTGACAATTTCTGAAACTTCCGTTACAGTGAACAACGGAGATGAAGCAAACTATGTGATAATGTCAAATTGTCAAACACCGTCCCTGTTTTTTTTTGAATTATCTATTCTGGTTAGAATCCCTAAGCTTCCCTGGTTTGTTACCATCGCCTTATACCTAGTCCAGCTACGTAACAGCTACGGAAAGTTGCTAACTTCGACTTAACAGCAACGATTGCAGTTTTAGTCTGCGTTATAGCAATTTCTGGAATCAGCGAAGATTTGCGTGAGAATGTATTAGCTGCAACACTCTAGTGGTAAGTGTTGGAATGTACCCTTGGTTAATTACTTACCCTTCTCTTTATCCTCGTACATTCTTCTGTCTGCCTCTTTGGTGGTGGGCGAAGCAGGACTCGAACCTGCGGCCTCCTGAATGTGAGTCAGGTGCTCTCCCACTGAGCTATTCGCCCCGGAATATCGATCCAAATATTTCGAGTAGTATTTCCTAGAGATGTATATCCCACAGAAAATTCACTGCACATCATTTTATCCAACTTATCTGGAGTAATTCAAGTGACCTGTAGAGAAAAATACAGGGGTCACTATAGAATACGATAGAAGAAAATTTCACGTGGTACAGACTACCATACTTAATTTGTTCTTCCCGGCTCCATGGAGCAGCTCAGAGGGACGATTGGCAGAGTCTTTCAACAGCTACTTGCAAGAGCACAAAGACCTTCAGCGCGTATGTTCCTCGCCCCTCAGATACAAGCTGGTACCGTCTGCGAGTTGAATTCAGAATGGTGACAAAAACGAGGTAAGCGCTATTCTAACCTCCCTTTAACTGAAAACTTGCCTTTTGATCCTTTCTCATGGCATTTATCAATTTTTGAAATTCTCCGTATCCATCAACCGGTATCAGCGGTTTCTTTATTGTAAATGCCCGCGTAATAGTTAACTTACCCTCGTCCAGATTATACACGGAGCTATAGGATCCCAAATCGTTTTCCATAGAAACAGCTTCCGGCACAACGAGATCCCTTTCCTCGGGGTACGTGAAAGTCATTTGGTTTATTATCTCTGCTGGAGACACCAAAATTGGGTAGTTACGCTCGTTCGGGGGTAAGCTCACTACTTCCCCGTAACTCATGTTCAATGGTATCCTCAAGTTCGAGGGCGTCTGAAAAATTAACGAATCTCCGAGTTTATTCGCATAGCCCTGTTTGGAATAGGAAAGATTTATGCTCAGGTTTTTGTCTATGTCCTCGAGATCCGTATGCTCAAACGACTCAAGGCTGGCACCGGATTCAAGCTGACTAAGCAAACCCCGATAGATCTGCTTTTGTCTTTTATTTGAATATTGCTCCAAGGTCGCCTTTAGATAGTAACTGTAAAATCCCCGATAGGAAAGTTGAACATCTGTTGATAGATCCCCATTCTCGTTCAGTTCAAAACTCTGATTTACGGTTATCTTTGAAGCTTTCGAATCAAACTCTTTCATGCTGTGAATTTGGCCGACTTCCTTATAGTCACGATTGATTAACAGAGCTTTCTTACCCCTATCGGAGTTAGGTAGGTACTCGTAGGGACAGACGTCACAGGTAGGATCTAGAATCTTGTACTCGTCGTTAAGTTCGACAGCCACGATAGCATGGTTCAGGCCCTTACCCGGAGGTGGTTGATTAAAATCGGTTTTTGCGCTGTGCCCAGATAGTATAAGCACTGGATGAGCTTTAATTCCGGCAACCTTCAACATGCTTATCAAGAGAACGGCCTTGTCTTTACAATCTCCGTACTTGTTATGAAAGACTTCTTTGGCCTTATGTGGCTTATATTTGCTTCTCCCTAGCTCAATTGCTACATAACGAACTTTCGTGGCCACGTAGTTATAGAGAGCCCGAACCTTTTCTTCTTTACTTGTTAAACCTTTGGTCAATTCCTGCACTTTCTTTCGTATGTCAGAGTCCGGCTTCATCTGGGTCTTTGCTAAATCCCAGAACTCTTTGGCATAGTATTCCCAGCTATCAATAGAGGTAACCAATACCCTGCCAGATATTTGATTTATCGGGGGCATACCTGGTTCTTCAGTGATCTTTTCTAGGTTCATTCTCTTCCAGGTGAAGACCTTTTGGCCATCTTGTTCTGTAACCTGCGGAGCAAACTCAGAATCGAAGTCCGTCCATTCAACATCCATACTTTCCGGTACTGTTACCTGAAAATGTGAGACCTCAGTGGGTAACTTAGAGCGAAAAAGCCAGCTGGATGAGAAATCCTCTTTCAAAAAAAATCTCTTTGGCTTTACTGTATAGGAATAGTCAATAATCGCGCCGTTGGTCAAACCGGGCATGCTGATAACCTTGTTTTTTACGTCAGAATACATTGGATACTGCTGCAAACGTGCGGGAGTAATGTCTCGAATATCCTCCTTATCCGGTTTAACCACTTCTCCATCCGGAGTAATCGTGCGGATGTAATTTAACTTCGGTTCACCAGATTCGGAGATGTAAGGTATGGTAACTTCACCGTATTTTTGCCTACCTTCTTTGTTGAACACTTTCATTCGCCGACTTACCACTACTGTCTTTTTACCCCCCTTATCAACCGTAACCAAACCTTGATCAAGCATGATCACGCCATCGGAATCCGGGTAGTCACTTCTATCAGGAGCTTCTTCCACTAAACTCTCCGCTGATCTAGGATTCGGTTTTGCCACAACAGCTACAAATAGCGAACTAAAAATTAGACCAACAATTAGAAGAAACAGTAAGCTTTTTGTAGCTCCTCTATTCACCATTTTACTCATTCTTACCTCCTGTTCGTTTTCATGATCAATGAATATTCAAAAATTTATGAAGTTTGTTCACCGTAAGTTAGCCCAACTCCGAGGGACAACGAAGTAATTTTTCCCTTCCGTAAGGACACAGAAAGCTTTAAGCCGTCCTGTTTGTTATTGCTATATACGATCCCTCCACCGAAACCAAGGATAGAATAATTATCACCCTGAGACAACGACGCCTTACCCGTGAAAGCAAAGGAAGAATTAGCAACAAAGCTAAGCGCGGTACCGAAAGTCATCCTTCCTTTCGACAGAGAAATTCTGGGAAATACCATTATGGGGTCCTGTGACCAGGTAAGTCCCCAGGTCATCTTCTCGCCGATAAGGGGTAACAACACATATGTCTTTAACTCCGGGTTCTGCCAAACAACGTATTTTATCACCAACTTTCCTTCGGCAAACTCATCGACTAATTCATTGGAGGTGGCAAATGCACCGGTCCATAAATTAGTTTTACTCAAGTCATCCACTTTTACAACCCAAGACAACCTTCCCCGAATTGCTATAGTTTCGTTGATATCAAACGAACTGCTCAGGGAAAAAGACGTATCCTCGGAGTGATTTCTCTCTTCCCACAGTCCACTGGATTCAAAGGAAAGTCGGCGGAAGTTTGCAGTAGACCTAGAGACTCCAAGCGTAATCTGCCAGGATTCTTCCTCCCCTTCCAACTGGAGAGGATCTATCCCTTCGCTCGCTATCCCCCGGTTAAACCAGAGAAAGTGGGAAAAGAGCACAACCAGAATCACTATCATTACCCAGCTTAACCGACTATATCCCAAAAAACTCCCTCGAAATACGTTGTATCAGGGCCCTCTCCTCAACCTCTTTTTCTATCCTCTTTATCACTTCTCGTGCCCGTTCCTTCTGGCCGTTTCGAGGAGAAAAAGCCAGTATCAAGCCATCCCATCGGTCAAAAAGCTCTCTCTTTCCAATTGACCTAACACCCCAGGTAGGGTCCGCCAGGAAGAACTGGCCATTAAATTCGGTCACCGTCAGGGAAAAATGTTCAT
>CAZTJJ010000121.1:0-4922 GCA_964614065.1 uncultured Thermotogae bacterium | reverse complement strand
CTACGGACCTTATTATGCAGCAGAACCGGCACCACCTGCTGACACTTCTCAAATCGCGGATGAAGATAGAAAACAAATGCTAAAAGACGAAGCCCAGGAACTTAGGCGGCGTTTGGAAGATATTGAGAAAGAACTGTCAGACACGGAATAAATGAGGAACTAGTTGAGATAGGCCCGGTCGTTTCATCTTATGGTGAACGACCGGGCTTAATTTATTGAGGTGTATGTATATGGACAACGCTGTGGAGGCTGGGCGTAAGGCGATCAAGGGTTTAACTAATATGTTGCCCGTCTTGATTGGAGTAGTATTGCTGGTTGGTTTCATCAAGACAGTCACCCCCCAGAGCCTTTATACCGGTTTATTTCAACAAAACCAGGTGCTGGACTCGTTGATTGGTGCTACTTTGGGTAGTTTCCTGACAGGTAACGCCGCTACCAGTTACATCCTCGGTGGCGAGCTTATGGATAAAGGGATAGGTCTGTTGCCGGTTACGGCTTTTTTGGTTTCTTGGGTTACGGTTGGAGTTGTGCAGTTGCCTGCAGAGAGTATTCTTGGAAAAAAGTTTGCCATAATTCGTAACGTGACTAGCTTTGTGTTGGCAATTGGGGCAGCTGCGGTGACCGTGTTCATTTTGGGGTTACTATCAGTATGAATCCACAGAATCGTCAAAAGAAACCGAAGTCAAGTAACACTCAGTGGTACTTTCTCTCCGTGGTCGCTTTGACCTATCTGGTTCTCGGTTTCGTAAACTACGATATTGTTTTCAACTCCCTGATTACAAGTAAAAATATTTTCCTCAAAATTTTACCTGCACTTGGAGTAATCTTTGCGGTCATGATGCTGGTAAACTATTTTATCAGTCAGAAGACCGTAAAAAAGTATCTCGGGGTTAGCTCTGGTGTAAAACGTTGGCCAATTGCCATAATCTCTGGAATAATCTCTACTGGCCCAATTTACGTGTGGTACCCGTTGTTGAACGACCTCAGGAAGAAAGGCCTGGGTTACGGCTTTATTGCCACATTTATGTACAATCGGGCGGTTAAAATACCGTTGCTTCCGTTGTTAATTTATTATTTTACCCCTACCTTTACGGGAGTCCTTCTCGGGGTGATGATTTCCCTGTCTGTTTTGCAGGGGTTGTTTTTTGTTCAGTTGGAGAAAGCGGGAGTGTTGTAGTCTCCCTTGCAGACTTCCTATTCTTTCTTGTTTTTATCTTCTACCGGAAAGGGATAAACAAGGACGGAGCAAGTCTGACCGGTGCTTTTTCCGATTTATACCGCGACGAGCGTGGTGTTGATTAACCTTGGTGGCTATCTGTTCTTTAAAAAGAAGCTTCGTAGAAAGGAGAGGTTGTCCGTCGTGTTTACGATAATAGCGTTAGTTTTGATAAACGTCTCTTGAGGACCTTGAGGATGAGATCATTTTTTTTCGTCCCTTGGGGATGGGGAGTTTTTTCTGTTAATGAAATAATTCAAGAACACCGCCCACAGGGCGGGGTAGATAAAAAGATAATGTAAAAATAACCTCAGGTTTGAAAAACGAAAGATTGACCCAGCACTCAATTGAGGAGGCGTACCTGGTTAAATTAACGTACGAATTTACTATCAGCTTTGCCTACGGTAAAATAAACTTACGATAATTTGGCCAAGTATCATGCCTGAATTGAGTGCTGGACTCAAAACAGCCGATTCCTCCCCAGGGCAAGCCCTGGGGCTTCCTCGGCTAATTTTGGTGGAACAGGGCGTTATCATTGGCATATCGACGCTTTAAGTTTCAGGTAAAATAAGGAGTGAACGATTTGAAAATACAACTTGACTGTGTTCCTTGTTACGTTAACCAGGCAGTGGAAGCTACGGGATATGTGGAAATGACTGAAGAAGCCCGCTGGGAAGTTGTTCAAAAAGTTTGTGAAGAATTATCACGAATTGACAACACTAAACCGTCCGCGCAGATCGGTCAGAAAGTGCATAAAATCATTCGGGATTTTTCAGGCTCCCCCGATCCCTACCGTGAGCAAAAGGAACAAAGCAACGAAAAAGCAAAAGAGTTTTACGACGAATTTAAGTCGGCGGTAGAAAATAGCTCGGATCCACTCAACCGGGCGGCAAGGCTGGCTGCAGCGGGAAATATAGTTGATTTTGGGCCAAGAAGTAAGTTCGACATCGAATCCGAGTTGCGTAAAGGTTTGAAAGAAGGGTTCGAGATAAATCATTGGAATTTGTTTATGGATAAACTGGATACCTCCAGGCGGATTCTCTACTTTTCCGATAATTCGGGCGAGATAATTTACGATACCTTATTCATAGAAGAATTACTCGATTATCCCGGAATAGAGGAACTGGCTCTCGTGGTAAAAGATGGTCCTTTTCTGAACGACGTAACGGTGGAGGACGCGAAAGACTTGAAGATCGATTCTATAAAAAAGGTAACCCTGAAAACCGTAGACAACGGGGACGGAGGGGAGAGTCCGAGCCTCTGGTCGGACGCGGTGAAAAATTGGATGGACGAATACGACCTGGTGATATCCAAAGGCCAGGCCAATTACGAAGGATTAAGCGAGTACGATAACTCGAATTTGTTCTTTCTATTGGTCGTCAAGTGTCCCATCGTGGAGGAAGTCGTCGGAGCTGGCGTGGGTGAAAAAGTCTTGATAAATGCCTATGTCCGGCAGCACGGTTGATTTAGTGTTATCGATTTCTTAGGTTAAGGGCAATGATTTATGTAATTGTCTGGTGAAACTATGAATGAGAAGACGGTCGGAGAGGTGGGGACAAAGCATTACAGGTATGAGGACGACATAGAGCTTGAGTCCGGTAAGAAATTTGGACCCCTGGATATTGCTTACGAAACTTATGGCAAGCTCAACGGCGACCGAAGTAACGCTATTTTGGTTTGTCATTCACTGACGGGGGATGCTCACGCCGCGGGTTGGCACCCTGATGACGAGAAGCCAGGCTGGTGGGATAATATGATCGGTCCCGGAAAGGCATTTGATACCGAGAGGTACTTTGTAATTAGCACCAATTCTCTGGGTGGATGCAAAGGAACCACCGGGCCAAGTTCGATTGATCCCGACACCGAAGAACCCTATGGCTTGAACTTCCCGGTAATTACCATAAAAGATATGGTACTCGTTCAACGGAAGTTGCTTGACTTTCTGGGAATAGATCGTCTGTTTGCAGTTGCTGGAGGATCGATGGGTGGAATGCAGGCGCTTCAATGGGCTGTGACATATCCTGATAAAGTGAAGTTCGTGATTCCAATTGCTACTACGGCTCAATCCACTCCCCAGCAAATAGCTTTGAACGAAGTAGGACGACGAGCGGTTATGTCCGATCCCAGGTGGAATAATGGCGACTACTACGGTGGACCAAAGCCAACAAATGGTCTGCGCCTTGCACGCATGATAGGACATATAACCTATTTAAGTGATGTATCAATGAAGGAGAAATTTGGTAGACGCCTGCGGGGTAGCGACGGGCTGAACTTCGACTTTGACATAGATTTTGAGGTCGAGAGTTATCTTCACTATAAGGGGGGCTCGTTTGTTGAAAGGTTTGACCCCAATTCCTACCTCTATCTTACCAAAGCGGTTGACTATTTCGATCTAACCCACGGGGGTAGACAGTCTCTTGCGGACTCGTTTGCTAAAGCTAGGGCAAAGTTTTTAGTTACTTCTATTACTTCAGACTGGCTGTATCCTCCGTATCAATCCAAAGAGATTGTCAAGGCGCTGGAGTCGAACGACTTGGATGTTACCTATTCAGAAATAACCTCCACCTATGGTCATGACGCATTTTTCCTCGAACCCGGTCAATTGAAACACATGGTGGCGAATTTTCTCTCTCGCCTTAGTGCTCAAGATATCATGCAGCCTGACTTTCCGGTCATCCGCCCGGAAACGCCCATCAAACAAGCTTCAAAAGTGATAATTGAGAGTGATCATACACATATTCCGGTGGCAGATGGTGACGGAAAGCTTTTGGGAATATTAACTGCGTGGGATATAGCGAACGCTGTAGCCAATAACCGTTCCTCGTTGAAACCGATAATGACTACCGATGTTATCACTGCAGCCCCCGATGAACCGATTAACAGTATAGTCAATAAGATCTCCAAGTTTAAAATTTCAGCATTGCCAGTTGTGGACGAGAAGCAAAACGTTCTCGGGCTGGTAACAAGCGATACGTTGACTCAGTTGGTCAGAGGAGAACAACCTATCCCAGGAACCAGGGCAACCAAGCGCGAAGACAATCCAGGCTAGATCACCAGTAATAAGTAGTGTTTAAGATTATTTTTTCCAAGCCGGCCTCTGGGCTTATCCGCAATCCTCCGTTAACTTGAAACCATTCGCTGAATTTATATTCTGTTTCGCCAGTTAGTAAACTGAGTCCAAACAAATTGGAGTTTCCCCTCCAGTATCCGTCTACGGCCAGGTATAGATTGCCGCTTCCTTCTTCCAAAGAGATTACGCTATCGTAGGGCGTCCTTTCGTAGTAGTATACTTGCTTGGCTGAACGTAGAAAGATGTAATCTGCCGCTCGTAATCTGTAGTCCATCTGATCTATCTGACGATAAAGATGATTATTGCCGATGCTTATCCTTGCGCTATGTTTCAGGCTGCCGATCAGTAATTCATCGACCCCGAAGCCGTATAGAGTGACTCCAGTCAAAGAGTCCTTTTCGTTTGATAATAATTCGGGTGACATCGCTGCGTAAACATCGAGACATGCCCACTCAAGCTGGAGTGTTGGCTTTACCGAAATCTTTTTGGAGTCAGGAGCAAGTGTAAGGTCCCCCTCAACTGTGAAAAGAGAACCTTTGTCCTCTGCGGTAAACTCGATTACCGTGCTTTGAAAACCTTCGAGGAAAGTAAACGTGCTCGTCGAGTCAAAGATCAATGGTCCAAAGCTAATTCCCT
>CAZTJJ010000120.1:0-4990 GCA_964614065.1 uncultured Thermotogae bacterium | reverse complement strand
CGGGATGTGCGTGTCGAGCTGTGGAAGAGACGTCTTCGATTACGATCCGGACGAGGAAAAAGCCGTCGTCCCCAGACCGCTTCAGTGCATGGTCGGTTGTACTTCCTGTGAGACGTGGTGTATTTGCGAGGCCATCAGCTTTCCCGATCCGGGGTACGTAAAAAAGTTCATAAAAGAAGAGAAGGTCCTTTCCAGGATAGATAAGGAAAATTTGTAAAGAAAATTTGAACTAAAAGTTATATACCTTAGAAGCGACTACGAATTAGAGAAAACGTGGAAAGAATATGGGATGATACTTTGTTTATCTCACAAAAAGGGACAATGTTAAAGAAAGTTGATGATTTAAACCTTTAGACGAATCCAACTGATCCAACTAGAAAGAGTACCGTGTAATTTTTTCAAGAATTGTAGATGCATCCATAGACTTAGACAAAATTTAGAAATATGAGTAGTGTTATAAGGGAGTTTTACGAAAAAATATTTTCCGCTTCGCTACTAATTAACGGGGGCTATTATTTATTTTCCACCCTATCGGCTTTATTATTAATTGATTTAACTGGAGAAGAGGTTCCATCCATGGTCGATCTAACGGAAAAATTAAAGTCCGTTCCAAATTTAAAGAAGAAATTTACAATATCTCTTTCGCTGGCTTTGGTGGTTGTAGGGCTAATTTTTTACGGCGATGTATCCAGAGTAGGCCCTACTTTATTCTGGTTTAACTGGTATTTACTTCCCTTAATTTTATTTTTAACGATCTGCGATGATATACTGCGTTTCGTTTAAGTGGAACTACTTTTTAAACGTACTTGAGGTAGACTTGCCATTAACAGATTCTGCAGCAGTTTTTTCAGCGGGCTGGCAATGGCGATTACACCAGGGAAAATAGGAGAACTATCTAAATCATACTTTGTGAAGACAATAACCGGGGAAGGGATGAGCAAGATGACCCCCATTGTTATGGTTGAGAGATTCACAGACCTACTTGCTGTAACAGATCACGATACGATAAAAGGAGGGCAGGAGACGAAATCCGCAGCTGAAGACTTCGGTAGCCCAGTAGAGGTAGTTGTTGGGGCGGAGATACGAACAGCTAAAGGTGATATAATCGGTCTGGGGCTTGAAAGAGAAATCCAGTCAAGCGAACTGCACGGAGCAGTTGAAGAAATTAAGGGCCAGGGTGAAGAGTTATACATTCCGCATCCTTTTGATAAGCTTAGGAGCAGTGCATTGGGGCTGGATGTACTGGAAGTAGTTGAAAGGGTGGACTATATAGAGGTCTTCAATGGAAGATGTCTGTTGAATTCTTTTGATCAAAGGTCGAAAGATTTTTCGGAGCAGTACGGCTTAAAAAGGCTGGCAGGGAGTGATGCTCATTTTGGATTTGAGATGGGAAATTTGAGTCCTGGTTTCGGTAAGTTTATGAAGACACTAATAGCTCACACGCTAACCAAAACGGGGTTAGGATATTAAATGACCAACGATAGGGGCTCTGAAAAAGTCTAATGGTTCAGACGTTAACGGGGTTAGTTAAGACCTTAAGGCCTAAGCACTGGATTAAGAACGTCGTAGTGTTTGCCGCGCTCGTTTTTTCCACCAGTTTCTTCGATCTGTCCAAAGATTTAATAGCCATAGGAACTTTCTTCATTTTCTGTATTGCGGCGGGTAGCGTCTACATCATAAATGACATCGTTGATCGTGAAAACGATCGGAAACACCCCGTGAAATCGAAACGCCCAATCGCCTCCGGCGAGCTGGGAATTAGGTTTTCGGGTAACAGTGCCCTCATCCTTTTTCTTGGAAGCACCGCGGCCGGCTTTTTCATCCACTTTCATGTGGGCCTAATTATACTTATGTACATTTTCGCGAATCTGGCTTACTCCTTCTGGCTGGAAGATGTCGTAATTATTGACGTGTTCTTAATTTCTTTTGGGTTCGTGCTAAGAGCTATCGGCGGTGCAATCGCGATAGACGTCAATATTTCTCCATGGTTGATAATAAGTACGATGTTTTTGGCACTGTTTCTGGCACTCAATAAGAGGAAAGCCGAGATTAACGAGGCCGATAAAGTTGGTGGAGATACAGGAGGTGAAGCTTTTCCCTATACGTTGCCCTATCTTGATCAACTAATAATGATCGTCACCACCGCCACGATAGTCAGTTATGCCCTTTATTCCTTTAACTCGGTTCACTCCGACCAGATACTGTGGACCATCCCATTTGTCCTTTACGGGGTCTTCAGGTACATGTACCTAATAGAGGTTAAAGGATACGAGGGTCAGCTAAGCGAGGTCCTGATTAAGGACAAACCCCTCGTAGGTGATATTTTGCTGTGGGGGATTGCGGTAGTGATGATAATGATTTTCTTCAACTCCGGGTGAGAGACTTGCCGGGCTGTTTTAATAGATACCTTTGTAGGTTAACATAATGAAAGCCTTATTTTCCTAACCAGGAGGTAATATGCCAGAGAAATTTCTAGTTACCGGTGCTTCCGGTTTCTTGGGATATCACGTGAGTAAAGATCTAGTCGAGAAAGGTAAGACGGTCAACGGTCTGGACATACACGAGTTCAAATACCCTGACCTGGGCGAGAGTTTCCACTTCTACCAGGGGGATATCAGGGACAAAGATCCGTTGACTGGTTCTCTCGAAGGTGTCGACGTCGTAGTACATAGTGCAGCTGCTCTGCCCCGATGGTCGGAGGAGGAAATACTTTCCACGAACGTAGACGGAACGGAACATCTGCTTGAAATGTCGTTCAAACAGGGCGTGGATAGGGTTATCTTTATTTCTTCAACATCGGTTTATGGCATCCCTGAGACACACCCGGTGGACGAAAGCTATCCGGTAAATGGGGTCGGGCCGTACGGGAGTAGTAAGGTTGAGGCGGAAGAGATATGTTTTGATTATCAGGAAAAAGGTCACTGTGTACCTGTGTTGAGGCCAAAGACCTTTGCCGGGCCCTATCGACTGGGTGTGTTTAGCATACTTAACGACTGGGTAGAGAGCGGCAAAAACATCCCCGTGATCGGGGACGGAAAAAATAAGTACCAGTTGTTGCACGTGGAAGATCTGGTGGACGCGATCAACCTTGTGGCCAAGAAACCGGAGGAAAAAGCCAACGACACCTTCAACGTTGGTGCTACCCAGTTCGGCTCGATTAAGGAAGACCTACAGAAACTACTCGACTATGCCGGATATGGAAAGAGGGTAAGACCGATTCCCTCCTGGCTAGTTATCCCCGCGCTGAAACTGCTGGAAAAGCTCCATTTATCGCCTCTATACGAGTGGGTCTACGCAACGGCCGATAAAGACCACTACGTGTCCGTGGATAAAATCAAAGAGGTTTTAGGGTGGGACCCAAATTATACCACGGCCGAGGTGTGGATAGACTCCTATAAGTGGTATTCGGAGGAATACGACAAGAACCGAGAGGACATCGGCCGGACTCACAGGACAGCGTGGGCACAAGGGGCTTTGTCCTTGGCTAAATTATTCTTTTGACCCAAATTGAGCGATTCTTCCCCGTGATTAGAAATTATCTTTGGACTAGAAACCAACTTTGCAAGCAAAAGTTGGTCCAGCACTTATTTGAGGTAAGTTACCTGGCTGTGAAAAGTTACTTATACCTCTAGGGGCCGCCCTGGAGGACTTAGGTAGTAATCTTGATCCAAGTCCGAAACTCAAATAAGTGCTGTGTTTATATCGCGAGAGGAAGTTGAATGACCAGGTTGGTTTTCACCAATTAGGTGATAATCTTAGATTAGTTAGAACCAAGGTAAATTATCTTCAGTTCTTACTTAAGGGGTGAAGGCGCGAAAGTCAAGAACCCCACCCTTGATGCGGGATAATTGGCTAAGATACAAAATTAATCAATTTATTGACAAATTACGAACTTCTATCGGACCAATTAATTTCTGAGCTGATCTGAAGAGTAACTAAATGGCCAGTTCGAGTATGTATACAATTCCAAAGGCAAGGAGAAAGCTTACCACCCAACTCGCCCCGGTTTTGATCACTCTTTTGAAACTAATGTTCTGCTCTGAAGTGGCAAACCCGCTGCCGATAACTCCTCCCAGTATTGCTGCATTAAAGGAAATTGGAATACCGATTAGAGATGCTACCTGGGCCAAAATACTCGTACCAACCAATGCCGATATCGACCTTCTGGGCCCGATATCTGCGTACTCCCTGGCAACGGCATGAATTATCTTTGGTGAACCAGTTCCAGCACCGATCAGTATGCCAATTCCTCCGATGCCCAGAAGCGCCCCCATATTTAGAGGAGTAGTTTTTAGCAGGGGGCCAACCGCCTGGCCGACACTGGCCGCTCCGGCCGTATATGCCGTGTACAGCCCGACTCCTATTAAAATCGGCTTGAGAATTTTTTTGTTTTTAGAGTTTTTTTCTACCTTGGCCCTTAAGAATTTAGAAGCAGAATAGCCAATTATACCTGCTAGAATAGGCAGGACTAACCAGTAGGAAAAGACAAACGTCAACTGTCTTACATTCAACTCACCTCCCAATCCGAGACCCCCGCCTAAAACAGCACCGACCAGGGTGTAGGCCGTTGGCATGGGGTAATGTTTCCATATACCGATTGCAATCAAGGTAGAGGAGATTAATAGTATTATGGCTGCTGATTTGGGATTGAAAGTCACGCCCCTTACGAACCCTCCGCTTAAAGTTTCCGTGACTCCCCCACCCTGAAGTATTGCCCCCAGAAAGGCGCTGATTCCTGCCAGGAGGCTGGCTCGTAATACTCCGAGTGATTTTGAAGATACCACCGGACCAAAAGATGGTGAAGCGCTATCAGCACCGATGGTCCACGCCATAAACAAAGATCCGGCAAAAGCTAATGTGAGTAACATTTGACCTTGGGCTTCGCCTTTCTGAGGTATATGAGATTAGAAATTATCTTTCGTCTCTTTATCGTGAATTTTAACTCTAAGTTTGTATCTATCGTCCTCGCTTGCCGCTAATCGGTTGGTCT
>CAZTJJ010000119.1:0-5035 GCA_964614065.1 uncultured Thermotogae bacterium | reverse complement strand
TGGGGCGGGGCATTACGCCCGATTCATGGCTTCGCCACCGCGATTTCTACACAACTACAAACTGACGCATTCATCCCCGGCCAAAGGCCGGGGTATTCTGCGTGAATTTGATAAAGTTGAATGAGCTAATTAGGTTTCACCAACCGGGTGAACAAATACAGGTAAGGTAACACAGGAGGACATACCTTGTATTCTTGAGTAAATATTATTGGGGCGAGAGTACATTGCACAATTGAGGTTACAGTAACTTGAAAAAAATCTCCATTACTATATAGTAAATATTGGCCTAAATATAGGAGGGTTTATGGTAGAAAAAATTTCGAGAGAAACTTTACAGGAAAAGGTCTATGAATCCATCAAGGATTCTATAGTGAAGAACGAGTTAGTGCCCGGGGATGTCCTGTCTATTGACGCTCTTGCCGAGGATCTCGGTGTAAGTCCAACCCCGGTGAGGGAAGCACTAGCTAAGCTATCCGCTCGCGGTTTGGTTAAAGATGCTCGTAATAAGAAGGCCCGCGTCGCTCCGATATCCGAGGAAGACGTTCTACAAACTTATGAAGTGAGAAAACTACTTGAGCCATACGCAATGAGATTAGCAGCTGAAAAAATTGGAGAAAAACCCGATTTAAAAGCCATGTTGGAAGATCTAAAACAGATAGCGGTGGAGACCCAGCAAACTGAAGAGGAAGGTCAGCTGGATTCTAGTCAATACGACCGTTATGCCAGAATTGACTTGGAGCTGCAAGAAATAGTAGAGGATGCGTTAGGTGAGACACTACTTAGTAAGTGTCTGGGTCAAGTAAGTAATCACTCTCTACAAATTCGCTTCTTTGCTGAATCTAATCCAAATGGTTATGCTTCAGAGGTTATATTTGCCAACAACGAAGAGCATCTGGAGATCATCAACAATATCCTGGATGATGATCCAGAAGGAACTGAACAAGCTGTAAGAAGTCATCTCGAAAACGCTGAGAATAGAACACATGTCGCATTGAAGAATCATCCTGAGGATTAGTAGTTCTGTCACACATATTGGTTTCTCATTTTTCTAACGGGCTGCAAAGGCTATTATTTCTTCCTTTTTAGTTATAATGTTCGTCCAGCAAGGGTTGTTGTGGGGGAGAATTACCTGTCATTCGGTCTTATAGAGAGTTTATCCTCTTCAAACAGATGGCGGCCTCTCCCAAAGACCTCCGTTCAAAGCAAGCTGCGGAAGGGGGTTCCCCTAGCTGGGCTGGACTTCCCCTGTGTTTCTCGAGTCTAAGAAAAGTCCAAAGGAGGTTTTATGAACCTGAATTGAGCGGTTCTTGCACGTTTACTGCAAAATTTGGGTTAACCGCATGTTCAATTTGAGAATAGGGTGCTGGGTGAACTTTTGCGAAAGAAACTTGAATAAATTGGTTTTGGTTACACCCACTGAGTGAACAAAGCTTAGTGGAAACAAGAAAGGGAGTTGGCCTTGTAATTTTATTTACACCTTGACCGCAAGGGAGAGAATCGCACGATTTAGGATGAATGCTTCTGAAGTAGAGAATACTAATTTACCCTTTGAGCTATCCGAATACGAGGGTCGACTGAGGAAGGTTCGGGAAAAGATGGTTGATGAAGGGGTCGAAGTAATGATAGTTACTTCTCCGACGAATATGTATTACTTGACGGGGTATAACACTTTTTCGTTTTACATTCCTCAGTTCTTAGTTCTACCTTTAGATGAAGACCTCTTTATGGTTCCCCGGAGTCTTGATAATAGTTCAGTGTTGGAGACTACCTGGCTTTCTCAAGACATGATCCGCCCTTACGGTGAGGATTATATTGATCATTATCATAACTACAAGGAGCCCAGACACCCGGTCGAATATCTGATTGAGCTCCTACAAGAAGAGGGTTTGGCTGATAGTGTCTTTGGCCTGGAGATGGACGACTTTTACGGAAGGGCTTTGTACTATAAGAAGTTGAGTGAAAAGCTAACTGATGCCAGCTTTCATGACCAAACTCAGCTCATTCCCCGTCTTTATTTGGTAAAATCCGAAGCGGAGATGGAGTATATGAGAGAAGCTTCCAGGATCGTTGAAGAAGGAATGGAGGCTGCTCTCAACATGATAGAAGAGGGGGTAACCGAGTACGAAGTGGCCGCAGAAATACTTAACGTCATGATTAAGAGTGGCAGCTGTTCTCCCAGCTTCCCCCCGCTATTACAAACGAGTGCTGCCTGTCACGTCACCTGGACTGATAAGAACATTCGAGAGGGCACTTCGGTGTCGATAGAGATTGCTGGGTGTAGAAAAAGATACCAGTCTCCAATGTGCAGGACCGCTATTGTGGCGAAGGAATCTTCCTCCGTGGTCCGAAGAGCGAGGGATGTTATGAAGCGCCAGATTGAAGCACACAGGAAAGCACTTGCCACAATAGAGCCGGGAATTAAAGCGGAACGGGTGGCGATCGAAGCGAATAAGATCTTTGACAAAAGATCTTCCCGAGTGGGTTATCCTTCTGGTCTGGGTTTTCCACCGGACTGGGGTGAACACACTGCCAGTTTCCAGGAAGGAGATCAAACTGTCTTACAACCGAACATGACTTTTCATGTTCTCAGCACTCTTGCGGACCCTTTTATGATCGAATTTGGCGAGACGGTCAGGGTGACCGAGGGTGGTGCGGAGGTCTTGGTCGATTTTCCACGGAAGTTATTTGTCAAGTAGGGAGTTGGTGAATAAATATAGTGGAAGGAAAGTAATTCTTCTTGTAAACCTGCCTAGATGTTGTCTGTAAGAAAGAGAATCGTATACTGTAGGCCGGAGGTTCTGGTTCGATTGATTGCAGGATAGCTTCGGGGTGAGAAAATGAATGAACTACAAGAAATGAAAATCAAAGCAGAAAAGGTTATTGAGGAAAATAAAGGTAAAATGGTGGACTTGGGTTCCGAAATTCACGAGAATCCTGAATTGTCTTACGAGGAGTACAACTCGCAGCAATTGTTGGTCGAAGAATTAGAAAGCCAGGGATTTTCTGTTGAAACCGGTATAGCTGGCTTAGATACATCGTTTCGGGCGATATATGAGGGTTCTAAAGCGGAGCCGATTATTTGTTTGATGGTGGAGTATGATGCTTTAGAAGATCTTGGCCACGCCTGCGGGCATAACTTGAGTGGTGTAGCCAGCGTGGGGGCGGCTATTGCCGCGAAAGAGATTATCGAAAGTTATAATTTGTCTGGTAGTGTCATTGCCTTGGGGACACCCGGGGAAGAGCTATATTCCGGAAAGATTCCCATGCTGGAAGCTGGGGTTTTTGATGAAGTAGACGTTGCTATGATGACTCACATGTTCGATAGAACGGTGATCGATCCTACATTTATCGCTATGGACGGTTTGGAGTTCACATTTCATGGAAGATCATCTCATGCAGGAGGAGCACCCGAGAAGGGAGTGAATGCTTTAAATGGCATTATACAGACTTTTGAAAATATCAATGCGCTGAGACAGCACGTGAAAGACGGAGTTCGGATACACGGTATTATCACCGACGGTGGATCAGCAATAAATATCGTGCCCGAGGAGTCCGCTGCCAGGTTCTTTGTTAGAGCAGATAATAGAGAATATTTGGATGAAGTAGTGAATAAAGTAAGGCGATGTGGTGAGGGAGCAGCTGTTGCAACTGGAACCGAGGTAGAATTTAATATCTTCGAGTCGAACGACGATCTGGAGAATAATCCCGTGCTTACTGCTCTTTTCGACGAGAATATTAGACGCTATACCAAGGACGTAACTGGGACAATGGAGGAGGCGATAGGTTCAACGGATGTAGGAGACGTCAGTAAGGTGGTTCCAACCATTCACCCTATGGTTTCGATTACCTCTGAAGGCACCGCATTACACACGAAGGAATTTGCAAAAGCGACGGCCTCACAAGAAGGATTCGAGGGAATGATTAACGCCTCAAAGGCACTGGCACTTACTGCGATAGATCTCATCGTGGAGAAAAACTTTTTGAACCGAGCGTGGAGCGTCTTTAACGAAAGGAAATAGTCAAACTTCCGGAACCTTTATAGCTCAATGAGTGTTCTTAATGCCGTAATTGTAATAGGATATAGCTTTGGCTGATCTACAGAGAACTCGTTCTCTGTTTTTTTGTTCCGGATTGAGCATGAATAGATTTGTTGGTCAAGTAGGGGCCGCTGTCAGTCCACAGAAGTGTTTTTGTACCGCAAAATCCTCTATCAGGATTGTCTTGTAGCGAGTTTGAAATTGGGTTTATTTTGTCCTTATTATAGAATATAGTATATCTTGGAAAGTTGAGGAGGTAACAAGATGGCGGAAGTCAGGACTAAAAAGGATTTTTCTAATTTGCATTTTTCGGAAGAGCCAGAAATCAAGATCACTCCCCCGGGCCCAAAGTCGATGGAGTTACTCGATAAGCAAAGAGAATTGGAAAGTAGTGCAGTAGCTTATCCTAGATCCACTCCTTTGGCGATTGAAGAGGCCAGGGGAGCTACACTTCGAGATGTCGACGGGAACCTATATCTGGATTTTTTTGGTGGAGCCGGAGTGTTGAACGTAGGGCAGCTTAATCCGGTGGCGATTGAGGCCGTGAAAAAGCAGCTAGGAAAGCTCGTTCATGCACTGGATTTCCCGACCAAAATTAGAATCAAGCTTGCAGAAAAATTATTGGAACTAGCTCCTGGAGAATTAAAAGAGGGCAAGGTGTTTTTTACTGCGCCTACTGGTTCAGACGCCGTGGAAGCTGCATTGAAGCTTGCAATGTTGAATACGGGTAGGAACACGGTTTTGGCTTTTCAGGGTAGTTATCATGGCATGACGCAAGGTGCCCTTTCTGTTTCAAGTGGCAGGAAGTTTTTTGCCGATTATCAGCCAACTTTACCTCAAGCCAATTTCGCTCCTTATCCCTATCCTTACAGGTGTCCGTTTGATGCAGATAGCCCGGAGGAATGTGGGGAAAAGTCGCTAAAGTACGTACGTAACATGATAGAGGATCCACACTCGGGAATTACTATTCCTGCTGCAATAATAGTTGAACCGGTTCA
>CAZTJJ010000118.1:0-5043 GCA_964614065.1 uncultured Thermotogae bacterium | reverse complement strand
GACCACTAATACGTTCTCCATTAAACAAAACCTCCAGAGAGTATTGTGTTAGAATGCGCTGATTGATGAAACTCGCTTCAAGACAAATTGGCGTGTGCGAGCCACTTCCATTCAGAATTTGTTTTGATGAATATGCTTAATCTTGGAATCGGTTTTTGGGGTACTTGTTCTCCTTGAATGGTTTCTTCGGCTGCTATTGTGTAAGTAACTATCAGCACATCTCCCTGACGGGTTACCTTGAAGTTATCGAGCGTGTATTCTCCCAGCTTAATTCCCTTAAGGGTTTGTATCTCCTCCTGGCGGTTACTTGCCCCAAAGTCGTGGACGGCCTGGAAGTCTTTCGATATCATGTTTTCAAGCTTTGCGATGTTTGAATCGTGTATCGCTTGGAAGACTTCGCGTACCAGCTCTTCGCCTATTTGATGGGAGGGCTGACTCTTCTCTCCCTGTCGGCTTACAACCGTCACGTTGAGCTTCAGAGACCAATTATCAGCACCGGTTCCTTCCCAAGGTCGTCCGTATTCGAGGGAGATTATGGTTTTTCCTTCGTGGAGCGCTTGAAAAGTCCACCCTTCTTTTCCTGGAGCACCGAGGGCACCGCTACTGGCCGGCAGCGTAGTGTGGCTGGTTTGCCAGAGTACTGTGTGGTCGCTTATCTGGGCTGAGTCAGACCACTGATAACCTGTTGACGGGTTGGAGCACAGTTCTACTTTCAATCGGCCGTGTACGTTAAGTTTGACAGATTTAGTCACGTATTTTTGAGCACGGAATTGGTCACAGGATACCTCGACCTTTACGAAATTTAGAAACCCTGTAGATTCTTGGGCAGTAACTGTAAAAGTCAAGGCAGAAAAGGCGACTAGGATTCCTAAAAATATTGTAAAAAATCGGCTCTTCTTCATTGAAATCACCAAAATTAGCCGATGAAGCCCCGCAACTTGCTGCGGGGAGAAATCGGCTGGTTTTTGTCCAGCACTCAAATGAGGAAAGCTGCTTGGCCCGGAAAATCGTTAATTGTACCTATTCGCTGGGCAATCTTGAAACCAACTTAAAGTACTTGAGCCAAGTTGCACATCTCATTTGAGTGCTGGGTCTTCTTTTGTAAAAGATCAATGTACTTAGTCAAACAGGTGTTATACAAGACCCGGCCCTTGGGGCGGGGTTCTTAACCTGGTTGGTTGATTTAGGCTCGATTTCTCGTGAAGCTTAAAGTCGGTAACCTAAGATCATTTTATCCTAATTGTGCAGGTGTGTGAACTTATACGCAAGGGATATGTACGAAATTTTTTGATTTAGGAAACGAAATTTGTGTAGTTGTGTTCTGGGCTTAATCAAGCTGCGTGAGCCGGGTTAAAGGTAGCACTTCGGCGGCTGGTTGGACTTTTGAGGGAGTCTAGTGATGGGTGTACTAATCAGTCAGGATTGGTTCGCTCAAATACCGGTTAACCCCTATTGAGGGTTCTTCTAAGAAATAACAAAGTGATTATCACCATGATTACAGGTACAATCAGCAATCTCATGGATAAACCTATTCCGTATGTATTCGCGATTATTCCCATTACAGCTGGCAGGATGGAAAAACCAAGAGGATCAAAAGTCATCATTAGTCCATTGATCGGTCCACTGTGCTCCGGATAGACGTTTGCAGCTAGGGAGAAGAGGTTTGGGAAAATGGTGGAGATAAAAAATCCTATCGATACGATCACCGCGATTTGGCCGTAACCACCGGTGAAGAAAAATGCTACTGCAATTAATAGAGATATAGTGATAGTTGCTATCAAAATGAGAGTGGTAGTCGGAAATTTGTTTGTTAAGTAACTATTTAGCAGGCGCCCGGGGACGTAAGCGCCAATAAATCCTGTCAAGGCAAAGTTGGCTACGCTCTGGGGCAAGGATTGTGACAAATAGTACGGAATCCATGTAAAGAATCCTCCTTCTACCCCTACGTTTAAAAACAACATAACCCCCACTGCTATGATTACGGGATCCTTCACGATAAGTAATAGTTGTGAGCGCGTTAGGGGCTGTTCGCGAATATCGGCGTGGAAGGTTGAGGTCTTGCCCAGCAAAAAAAATACAGGTAAAAACGCAATTCCGATTGAGTAATACGCTAGTCTCCAGCTGCCAAACTGCAGGATTAAGGTAGCAAATAAGGGTCCACAGGCCGCCCCGACTGCCCACACTGCTTCATGAATGTTAAATATACGCCCCCTATTTTCGGGATATAAATGGCCAAGCATAGGTCTGGTCAAACCTCCTGGGATTCCACTGGCCATCCCTCTAAGAAGTATAGCGGTTAAAAATAAATAGTAGGCTGGAGATAAGCCGATCAAAAAAGTCGTTATGGCCGTTAGCAAAGCACCTATCTGAATTAATCGTCTTATGCGGATTCGTCCCGCTATCATACCGGTAGTCAGGGCAATCGCCGTGAATCCTAGAGTTCCGGCAGGTGCTACCAGGCCAAGGAGAGATTCCGAGACGCCAAAAGTATTCTGAAAATTTAGCAGTAGGGCACCGCGGAGCTGTAGTACTACTGCGCCGAGGCCAAGATAGAGAAAGGTGGCAAGAGTCCATTTTTTCTTGGAGTTTAGCTCTATCGGATTGATCGGTCTCATTTATCCTACATTGTACGCGTCTCTGGCTTGCGATCAACTTGTAGGTAGTAATGCACGGTAAAGCTGTCTAATTTTTTAACGTATTTGTGTATCCACTTAAGTGTTTTTAATCATGGAAACAAGCTTTTCACCTAGTCCAGTACTACGGTTTGCTCATACTGCCGGCAAACTGTTCAGTCACCAAAACTTGCCGAGGAAGCCCTCCAGCACCCAATTCGCCCTGCTCATATGGTCTAGGAGCACATACAATATTAGTTCCGAATTGACTACTGGGTCTTATTGTTGTAAAAGAACAACGTCCGTGGTTAAATCTGTTTTTCTACAAGCCCCGTTCCTTGGGGCGGGGCTCTTGACTGTATCGGTGCCGCTCAGCTGAAGTTTAGAAATCATGTTTTGAGGATATGGTGATTTTATCAGGGAAGGTTTCCTCGTCTGATTCGAACTCTAGCTCAAATTCACCAAAGTCTTCTGTTTCCCACTCGAACTCACCGTGAAATTTGTCTAGGTATAGGAAGGGTTCATTGTTTGTTTGGTTGGATTTGATTTCAAATTCCAGTTGCAGTGGATCGTTTTTGGTGCTCAACTCAATCTCTACATTTCTGGATTCCAGGTCCAGTGATAGGTCAACTGTTATTCCCATTATGTCCACTCCGTCGAAGCTAATTTCTTGGAGGCGAACGGAATTGAAAAAAGATTTGTTCTTCAGAAATATCTCGCTCTCAGCAGAAATTGTAACCCAGTTGAAGTCAATCTCCGGATCGCATTCGATAAAATCCTGCGAGGGTTCCCATTCCATATCGGTTGAGAACATTGTTTTTGGGCTATGTAAGATTGGTTCTATAAATTCGAAATCCAGGTTTATTGCGTCTATTTCTGCTTTCTCAAATTCGATAGAAGTGTCCAACGCTATGTTGGAACTCTGCAGGTTTACCAACTGAAAAGCCGTTTCAGTTGGTAAAGGAAATGTAATATCATCTTCCTCGCAAGTTAGAACTATCTCAGTCTTTAGGTCACCGATTATATGTCTTTCTAACTCGAATCCCCATTCCAGGTCATAGGATAATCTGTTGTTGCTACGTCCGCTATAGTCAGCATCCAGTTCAGCTAATAATTCGGTTTTCGCTTTGTCTTCAAGCGCGACTGCTTCCTGTAAATTGAAGTCGGCTGGTAGTTCCGTATCCGGTTCAAAGGTTACTTCGGCTTCTAGCTCGCCAAGGTTGTGCTCGAATGTCGCCCCTAACTGATGTTGAGAGTAACCATCCAGCTCAAAATCAGTTTCGCTCTCGAGTTCCAGGTGGTCTGTTTCGTAGGTAAAGGTGATTTCTGAGTCGAATGAAGATATAGGCGTCTTATTCGTCATGCCTAAACTGAGTGTGTTGTAAAATGCTCCTGAGACGCATTTATGAGCTGATAAGCTTGTGAGCCCAACCAAGACGACTGCTAAATTGACTAAAATGGCTACGCTAAATTGCTTACGACGTTTACAGTGGAAAAAGAAATGATATGAGATATGCATTACAAAATTTGTAGACAGAGCAGGGATAGCCTACAAAAAGCCTCCTTAGTTTTTTAAAGAAAGATACGAAAAGTGCTCTTGTAAATCAACTAAGGAGGCCGTCCTCAAAACACTATTGTGAGTAGTGCGCCTTGCAATTAGTTGGTAGTGACTGGGTTAGCTTTGGTCATCACCTTTGTCTTGACTCTGGAATATTACGTCGGCTGCCTGGGCGATTTTGAGTAAAGCAATTAAGGCTCCTATTCCTACTAAGAGACCACCTACACCAAATAATAGTCCTCCAAGTGAAAAATCCATTTTCCCTCTTTTTTGTGATTATTGTTTGTTGAAATATCCCCCTAGTTTAATCAAACGAATCAATATCACGGTAACTCCTAGAGATACTGTCAGGTAACTGATGGCTTGTAGGATACTGGCTGAATTGACCAAGTTACACCTCCTCTAGGGGGCCTTGCCTAACTTACTATGATGCTACATTTTTTCCAGATATCCACCGAGTCTAATTAGTAAAATAGAAATTCCGACCGACACCAACAGGTAACCAACTGCTTGTAGTATTTCTGTCATCGGTTGTCACCTCCTATCTAACGTAGGTTTAAAGGAGTCATACTATTAATTTACTTCTACAATAGCTATCGAACAATATCATAGGTACGTTGATAGTAAGAAATTTGTCACCTGGTCGATGGAAGTTGATAACCATCAGTTAGGCGTATGTGAACATGCTTGAGATAACTTTTCGGTGCATTATGGGATTTGAGTTTAACGGAAGCAGACAAATGTGGTCAGAGTGGGTCTCCGCGGGTTGTTTTATTTGACTGGTAGATTTGTGATTTCGACTGTAAAGGGGGTGAGATGGTAGGCAAGTTCGACCGGAGGGGAGGTCGAACTTGCCTGAATGCTCCGCCGAGG
>CAZTJJ010000117.1:0-5088 GCA_964614065.1 uncultured Thermotogae bacterium | reverse complement strand
AACCAAGCGATTATGGACACACTGGTTTTCGTGGTTGGTCAGGTGGGTACGACAATGAGAATTAATATGATCAACGACTTTGACCGTGAGCAGGCCGAGAAATTAACTACAATTGCAGCGGAGTATGGTCTTTTTTTAAAGGTTCATTATACCGATTGGCTAAATGACAGTGTCCTATCGGATTTCCCCAAAATTGGGATAGGTGCTGCCAACGTTGGACCAGAATTTGCTGCTTCCTTGCTTCGAGGCTTAATTGAACTTGAACAGAGGGAAGCGAACGCTCTCTCGGAGATAAATAGGGAGGACCAGCAATCTAATTACTTCAAGGTCTTGCAAGAACTTGCTGTTGATAGGGCGCCGTGGCCGAAATTCGTGCCTGAAGGCGTCAAGGACAAGGATTTAGAATCCTATGCTCTAGAAAATAAAAAAAACATTGCATTGTGTGTTGGTAGATATGTTATGAATGAACCACGAGCCAAATCGGCACAGAGAAAACTTTACAAAAATATTCGGGAATACACGGAAATAGACGATATAGAAAGCTTTATCATCGATAGGATAGGACAAACAATTCATAGATATGTCGAGTCGTTTGACCTTGGAGATAATTCGTCTGGTTAACGTGTGGTTTTTTTGACGTCCTTTATTATTTGAGGAGGTAATATGAGATCTACTTCAATTGGTTTGGTAATGTTAAACGATGAACGTGAGCACGTCTACAAACAAAATAACGAGGTAAACAGGCAGGTGTTGGATGATTGGTCGAGAATTATTAAGTCGAAGTTAAAAAACGTTGATGGCACTGCCCCGGAAGTGATCACCGGATCGGAGATAATTACAGGGACAAGAAGTGCTCAAAAAGTGGGGGAAGAGCTATCGAGAAAGAACGTTAAACAGGTTGTGATGTGCTATAATGTGTGGAATTTTCCTTTTCTGGTATGGCCTTTCCTCAATTCTCTAGGGAAAGAGGTTCCCGTATTAAGCCTGTCCAACAACAATGGGGAATATCCTGGAAATGTGGGATTGCTTGCCACCGACGGTGCCCTTCGTCAAGTTGGAAAACGAACCCACAGGATAGTCGGTGAAATGGATGATAACGAGACACAACGTACGGTACTCGATTGGCTAAGGGCCTCTGAAGCCCTTACTACAATGCAAAACGAAGTACTGGGGATATATGGAGGGCATTCTATGGGTATGGAGACAGGATACTTTCATCTTACCCCGACTCTCAAATACTTTGGCACAACGGCTAGACAGGTTGACCAGCTCTGGTTGAGCGAACGGATGAAAGAAGTTGATGAAAATGAGGTTCATAACGGGTTAAAATGGTTTGAAGACCTACTTGGGGATAGGTTGAAATACGATGGAAACATGCTGACGCCGGAAAACTTGAAAACACAAATTCGACTTTATCTCGCCATGGAAGAGGTAAATGAGGACAAGGGTTTTGATTTTTGTGGACTGAAAGGTCAAAGAGAGTTAACTGAAAATATTTGTCTCGGAGACGTTGCCGAGATGTTGATGAACGATCCCTACGATTGGCGGGGTGAAAAGGAACCGACCGTGTGCGCCACGGAGGCAGATGCCTACTCCGCTATGACTATGCAGATGTTAAAATACTTAAGTGGCGGACTCCCCACCCTGTTTATGGACGTCCGCTTATATCATCCGGATAAGGACGTATGGGACTGGTGTAACTCGGGCAATCATTCCAGCTATTATTCCGAAATGTCGATGGATCCAGAAGAAAACTTTGAAAAGATTACTTTCTATCCTGCCATGGAGTTTTACTTTAAGGCTGGGGGAGCTTCGGTAGAGTTTACTGCTGGTGCGGCAGAGATGACTTTTGCGAGACTTGGCTTATGGGACGAAGAACCGTACATGGTAATAGTGTCCGGGGAAAGTCTAGATTTACCGAATGAGGAAAAGAAAAATCTCAATGAACAAACTGATCCCACCTGGCCTCACGTTCATGCGAGAATTGATGGCGATTTTAACGAGTTCACTGACCTGTTTCCATCGAATCACGTTCTTGGTGTAAAAGGCCGGCACGTACAGAAATTGATTTATCTCTGTGAAATAGCAGGCATAACTCCTGTTTTGCTTGGATCAGAGAAAGAGCAACGTCGTTTGCCGATTTGGGAACGAGTGTAGCACCGAGTTCTACTGAATAAATATAGATCAGAATAACGGTGAGTCAAAATAAAAGCTACATGGAGGTGGTAATAACAGTAACCATGAGTTGAGATTTTCAGAGCTTTGTACCACAACAATTTAAACCAGGGGGTCATGTATTATGAACAGTAAAAGAGGAATAGTATTTCTCTCATTGGTATTGTTATTGGTCATTGGTGTAACATTTAGTTTCGTTTCTCAGGTGAAGGCTCAAGAAGATCGAATGCTTAGGATTGGTAACACGATTTGGGGTATGTATGGAGCTTGGGAGCATGCCTATATCCAAGCTGGTCGCTGGTATGCAGCAGATCATAACATGGCATTTACTACTGCTAACGCCCTCATGCAAGCCGAAAAGCAGGTCAAAGATATCCAGCACTTTATCGATTTAGATATGGACGGGATACTTGTAGGTCCAGTATCTAGTACCGCACCTATCAGAGTGATAGAGAAGGCAAAGAAGTCTGGTGTCCCTGTGGCAACAGCAAATTCTGACGTTGAAACCCCCGCAGTGTCAATTGCGGTTTCCTATGGTAACAAAAACGCTACAGCGGCTTTGGCCAGTGAAGTAGTAGAGTATTTGAAGAACGAAGTTGAACCTATTGGCGAAGTATCTGCCACGGTTTTGCACCTTCAAGGTTCCTTGGAGATGAGCATTGGCAGAGAGAGATCAGCGGGAATATTTGAGGTATTTGAAGGGAAGCCAAACAAGAAAACGGACAAATATCCGAACCTTAAGCACATAATTGTCACAACTAACTTCCAAAAACAACCGGGCTTCACCAAAACGTACAACGTACTACAAGCCGAAGGTGGGAAACTAGATGCAATAGTCGGTAACTCCACCTCCTGCCGAGGAGCAGCTGAGGCTCTTCAAAAATTTGGCAAAAAGAAAGGCGATGTATTTATCGCTGCTCACGGAGGAACACCTCCTGATGTAGAAATGGTAAGGGAAGGCTGGTTCCAAAGGGCATATGAACAACCCACTCACTTCTATCTACCCATTGCACTTTACTATCTCAAACTAATCAACGAAGAAGGCGAGGGAGCGTTGCCTGATGTCGGAGATACGATTACCGCCGAAGACTTGGAAATAAGTGGTGACCAACACCTGGGAATGGATATTTGGGGAAATGCCACCTGGGCTCCAGCAACTATCAAGGAAAGTTACGGCCACTTATGGTTTCAGACAAGTGGACGGGTAGTAACTCCGGAGAACGTGGATGATCCTACCTTGTGGGGTAATATCTTCGGTCAAGAAGCAGCGTAAGGACATTACTTTTGAGTAAGTTTGATTCATGAACTCATTGTCACGGACGGGGAGCTAGTAATTCTCCCGTCCGTGATTTTTACCGAGGGATGAATCTTAGGGAGTGGTTGAATTGACTTTGGAAAAAGTGGAATTGTTCCTTTTGGATAATCTTGTGTGGGTAATATTTACTATATTCTTTTTGGTATTTGGATTTCTTAAACCAAGTGCTTTTCTATCCATCAGCAACTTTAGGTTTATCATTTATAGTTCAGCGGCACTCGGGTTTTTAGTATTGGCTGAAGGTGTCTGCTTAATAACAGGTAATTTCGATTTGTCCATTGGACAGATGGCTGGATTCCTGGCAATGTTAAACGCGATGATTATTACCCACTGGGCGCCATGGATTCCCTGGTACCTGGCCGTGGTTATCCTCATCGCTTTGGGTGCCCTACTTGGAGCAATTAATGGCCTGTTTATAGGTAAAGTCGGCTTAAATCCTTTTTTAGTTACCTTGTCTACCTATATGGTTTTCAAAGGTGGGACCCTTACTGTAAGTTCGATGCCAATTAGAAAGGGTTTCCCTGAGTTATATTTAGCTATTGGTGGGGCAAGTATAGCAGGAATTCCCTATGCGATCTTCGTATTAATCGGTGGGTTGCTTATATTAGGTTTTATCCTTCGTTACACACGATTTGGAAGTCATTTGTATGCGGTGGGAAGCAATCCGCAGTCAGCATCTATGACCGGTATTAGAGTCGACAACATGCTTCTATATACATACATTCTTTCAGGGGCACTAGTAGGTATGGCGGCGCTACTGTTTAGCGGTTTTGTCGGGTCGGCCACGCCTGGTTTGGCAAATAATACACTATTTACAGCATTTGCTGGTGCGGTAATAGGGGGAATCAGTCTAAGTGGAGGAAGGGGAAAACTATCCGGTGCGGTTGGGGGCATTCTGCTGGTAGGTACGATTGAGGCCGGTCTTACTATGATGTATGTTCCTCCCCAGCAAACCACCATCTATACAGGCATGTTGGTTCTCGCTGCAATAGTCATTAATCGGCTTAAGGAAACTGCGCGAGATAAAATATTGATGGCCGGAAGTTAGAAGTTCAGGGGGTCACGAATGAGTGAAAAGCCAATTTTAGAGATGCATGATGTTCATAAATGGTTCGGCAATATTCACGCTGTGGCCGGAGTGGATGTAACCATCGATCATGACGAAGTTGTTGGTTTAGTTGGTGATAATGGAGCCGGAAAATCTACACTGATCAAAATGATATCTGGTGTGTTAAAGCCTACACGGGGTGAGATCTTCATCAATGGTGAGAAGGTTAATATCTCGAGCGTTGAGAAAGCGAGAGATTTAGGTATTGAAACTGTTCACCAAACTCAAGCCGTAGCAGAAGATAGAAGTGTAGCAGATAATATTTTCTTGGGCCGGGAGTTGGTTAATAACTATGGGCCTTTTAAAGTATTAGACCGAAAGCAAATGAGAGCCATCAGTGAGAGGTTAACCGCAGAATTGGGCCTAGATATTCCGAGTCCAGATCACGAGGTTAGATTCTGCTCGGGTGGAGAAAGACAGGGAGTAGCAATTGCTAGAGCCATGTACTTTAAAGCCAGGTTAGTAATTCTTGATGAGCCAACAACCGCGC
>CAZTJJ010000116.1:0-5106 GCA_964614065.1 uncultured Thermotogae bacterium | reverse complement strand
TCCATTGGGATTCCAGGGATTCAGAAAATGTAGATGAGATTAAAACCCGCCAAATAAGGGAAACCTATGGAGAAGGTTCTGTGGAATACCGAGTTAATGTTCTCGGCCTCCCACCCGAACAGACTCCTGACGACCTTATACCTCGTTCATGGTTAGACCATGCAAAAGACCGTTCAAAAGAAGAAGTAGACCCACCTGTGGATGCCCTGAGAATTATGGGGGTGGATCCAAGCAGGCAGGGAAAAGACCCTTGTGGGGTTATAATCCGAGACAGCTTTCACATACAAGATTTACAGGAAATCCACGACACTAAAGACACCACTATTTTGGCAGATCACCTGGCTGAAATATTCCTGGATTGGGATTGTAACATGATGTATATAGACACCATCGGTATTGGCGGCCCACTCTACGATGACCTGGTCAGGAGATTCCCCGGAAAAGTCCGTTCAGTAGATGTCTCCCTAGCTTCCCCAGATCGTAAAAAGAGGTTCAAGCGACTTAGGGATGACTTATGGTGGAAGGTTAGAGAAGCTTTCCAGAACAATATTGTCACAATTCCGCACAACCATCGCCTGACTAAGAAATTTATCAATGAACTGACAGTAATGCGTAGAGATCGAACTGATGAAGAAGGGGCGGGTCAGATAAAAATCGAAGGTAAATCTAAGATGAAAACGAGAGGACTTAAAAGCCCCAACCTTGGAGAAGCTTTCATGGTGACTCTAGCAGCTAAGGATGCAGTTTATGCACGCCCCAAGGGTAAAGAAAAACCTAGGGATAAATATAGAGACTCAAGACAACAACGTAGAGAGAAAGCATTCTCACATAACTGGATGGTTGCATAATCATCATTTTACTGATAATATAAAAGTATGGCAGAATTACTAAGAACAACCAGGGATCGCAAACATTGGCATTTAATCTATATAGAAAATGCTGAAGAGCCTATCAATTCTTCGGAAGACAGGGGTCATGTCCACCCCGTTCAAGTGTTTCCAGACCCCATCACAAACGAACCCCGAATTTCTGTGGGTTTAGCGGGTGAGAATCCGCACACACATAACATTGAACCCCTTGAGAACCCTCTTAAAGCAAAGCCAAAAGCTAAGTCTGAGGAAGAAGTAATGGATTTAGCCCTGAACCTGTTCAAACATGCTGACGATATTGAAAAAGACAGCCGTAATTCTGGCCTGGAATCCTGGAAGTTCTTCAAGGGCGAACATTGGGCAGACGACATTAAGCAAGCCCTTAATGAAAAACACAGAGCTACCCAGGTTTACAACTATGTTCAGGCTTTTATTGATTCATTATCTGGTTTAGCCCGTCAGAACAGGCTTGACCCTAGAGCTTTCCCCATTGAAACCTCAGACAATGGCGTAGCAGACATTGTAACCTCTGCCCTGGTATGGATTTCTAAGAGAAATGGACTTTCTCAGGAAGAAATACGAGTTTTTGAAGATATGCTCATAGTAGGCAGGGGGCTATTCCACATAGATATTAGCCAACGCAGAAACCCTATGGGGGATGTAATTTTAGAGCGTTTTCCCTGGGCAGATGGCTTCTTCGGAGAGCACAATAAGCTGGATGCCAGCGATTCTACCCATTGTCACAAAGCTAAGTGGCTTTCCTTCCAGGAGGCAGTAGCGAGATACCCTGATCTGGAAGAAGAACTGACTTCTCAGCTTATAGCAAGCGAGGAATACCCCGATGATGCTACCGCCGTTAACGAAATTTACAGGAAATGGCGACAATATGACCAGCTTATAGACAGGGGCCACCAACGATTAAGATTTATTGAACATGAAATTAAAGAAACCCGCACTGCAAACTACATCATGAATACAAGCGGCACACTCAAACAAGAAGTAAGCGCTGAAGCTTATAGAAAAGCCGAAACGATACCCGGCCTTGTGTTAGCCGACTTTGCGAAAGACAGAATCAGAGTAGTTGTAACAGTGGGGACGCAGCTTATAAGAGACTATTACCCGGACAGACCTTACGAAGGTTTCTCCCTGGTACCTGTCTACGCTTATAAATACGATGACAATTCTTTCAGAGGCAAAGTAGAAGCTATGAAAGACCCTCAAAGAGAGATTAACAAACGAAGCTCACAGGTTATCGACATTGTTAACAGAATGATCAATGAGGGTTGGTTTTACGATGATGAAACTTTTGATTCTGAAACAGAGCTTAACAAATTTAAGAAAAATGCAAGCAGACCCGGCTTCACTCAAAAAGTCAGGGATACTGCCAGACCTCCCGTCAAACCTGAAAAATCTTCTTTCCCAACCGAACTTTTCTCTATGCAACGGCAGAACGTGGACATTCTGCAAAACGTAACCAACATCCCACCTGCCTTGTTGGGTGGTGGGACTGGTTATGAATCTGGAGAAGCTCTTGGCATTCAGAGGCATAGCGGTTTAGTTGGCAATGAAAGAGTTTTCGACAATTTTATACTGTCCAAGCAGACAGTATTTAGAAAAATATTTGCGTTAATCCCTGGGATTTACGGCCCTTACAGGCTGGCAAGACTCACCCTCAGTTCAGCATCAGACCCGGCAAGACTGGAAAATCTGATGGTTGGAGGACAAGAGATACCTGCTGAAAGGATGCCGGAGCAAGACCAGGAGCTTCTATCACATATAATGCAGCTCCTATCTACCCAAGACTTAGAAGAATACGATATTGCAATAGGCGAGCAGCCCATGTCTGCAACGGCCAAAGAAGGCCAGTTCAAACTATGGCTCTCCGCAGCTCAACAGGGCTTACCTGTACCGCCTTCACTCTTGGTAGACCTCTCGCCGCTCCCTCAGAAGGGTAAATGGTCGAGAATGATGGAACAGCAGGTACAACAAAAGCGTGAATTGGAAGCACAGAAAACGCAAGCTGAATTGGCTAAAGCAGGGAGAATCCCTGTAGGAAATAATTCTGGAGGTAACAATCAATGACTACAGATTCTAAAGGCTCCGCCAAAGCGGAACAACCCGAAGAACTGACATCCGACAAAATTGCGAATTTGTCAGACGAAGAACTTACAAAGGCTTTGGAAAATCCAAAACCTGAGGACACTTTGCCTCCCTCTGAAGAAGAGGATAAAGGTGAAGAGCCCAAGGCAGAAGACCCAAAGACCGAGGACGAAGACGAACAGCCCAAGGACGAAGACAAACAGCCCGAGGACGAGGACGAAGACGAGCCAAAAGACCCCAAGAAAGAGAATGCCCAACTTAAAAAGCAACTAGCCCATCTGCAGGAAGCTTACGGAAGGCAATCTAACGAAGTAGGTCAGCTCAGAAAAGCCCTCAAGAAAAAACCAACGGCGGATGACTTCGATGAAAACCCTGTTCAAGCAGCCGAAGACCTTCAAAAGCATAACGAGCAAAAGAAAGAGATTGAAACTAAAGAACGATCAGTTGAAGCTCAGAAAATTGCTATACGTAATATGCAGCTTATTGAACAACATGCCCCGGATCTGGCAGACAATAAAAAGGCAATTCGCAAAATAATGGCGGAAGTAGATGACGTTGATGACGGCCAAATCGAGAAACTCTTTGGCAACATTTACCTCCACAACCCATGGGGAGTCTATCAACTTAACGAACGTGCCAAACTCTATGACGAGAACTCAAAACTCAAAAAAGAGTTGGAAGACACTAAGAAAAAGCTGAAAGAAGCCCCTACAAAAACCGCTCAACAGATTTCAAAGGCGAGTAAGATGAAGTCTAATGTTTCAGCAAGCACAGGTTCTTCTAACCCTGCTGCTGATGAACCATTGAACCCATCTACTATTGCCTCTTTGAGCGATGAAGAATTGAGCAATCAGTTAGATAAACTCCAGAAAGGATAATAAATCATGGCAATTAAAGGCATTACTGCCAGCGATTCAGTCACGAAACAAGTGTGGGATGAACAGGCGTTTCGTGAGGCCCGTAAGGAAATGTACGTTTCCAAATTTATGGGTAATACGTCAGCCAGCCTCATTTTTGAAAAGACTATGCTCGAAAAAGAGCAGGGCGACCAGATAACTTTTACTATTTTCCCAAGAGCAGAAGCTCCCGTAATCTTAGGATCTACAGGAGAGGCTGTTGAAGGAAAAGAAGGCACTTATGAACACTTCAACGATTCAATCAACCTGGAAGAATACAACACGGCTTTCCGCGTTAAAACTAATAAGACTTTGGATGCACAGCGTCCCTTCTTCTCTATTCAGGATGAAACTGCCCAGGCAATTGAACAGTGGTCTTCTGAAATTATGGACAACCTGTGGTTTGAAGCTATTCAGAGTTCGCCCTCTAAGGTACTCTATGGCGGTAACAACGCTGCTACTACAGGGGCTGACGCTACTACCATTTCCGGCCTCGACTCAACCTGCAAGCTTACGCCGACCCTTCTTCGCAGACTTAGAGTTCTTGCGAAAACAGGTTTTGCTTCAGGCAACAACGAAAGAGACACCTACCCGTTCAAACCTGTTAAGATAGGTGGCATTAAGTATTTTGTACTTATAGTTCACCCCTACGCTGTTTATGACATGAAAGAAAACCCTGTTTATCAGCAGACTGTAAGAGAAGCTCGTGAACGTTCTAAGAACAATCCGATTTTCCAGGACGCAGTTGCAGTTATAGATAATGTAATCATTCATGAACACGAAAATATTCAGATTAAAGAAACCTCAAGCGGCAGCGGTGAATACTACTGTACAGGAGTATTCCTTGGCGCAGGTTCCTCTATCTGGGCATGGGGCCGTAGATGGTCTACTCAGACCGAATATTTTGATTATGGCCGAGAAGAAGGTGTAAATCGTTCGATGATCGCCAAAACCAAGAAAACCAAATTCAAATATACTTCCAGCGGAAGCAAAGTTGATTATGGTTCTTGTGGCGTCTATCTTTACGTAACTGACGTTCTCAACGCAGCATAAGGAGGATAAATTATGAGTAACATTACAAAATTCCTTCCTGCCGCCTCCTATCAGCATATTGACGGTAAACTGATGTCTGCCGTTAACTATATTGACTTCGGGGAAAAAGAAGCATCAAGCGGCGATACCGTAGACGCTCTCAAGATTCCTAAAGGTGCAATAGTGTTAGATGCCGGAATCGTGGTTCA
>CAZTJJ010000115.1:0-5169 GCA_964614065.1 uncultured Thermotogae bacterium | reverse complement strand
TATCAGGGATATTACCGAGCGCGAAAAAGCCGAGGAGGAGCTTCAAGAGAGCGAACAAAGGTTCAGAAGTTACGTGAAAAACGCCCCTCTGGGAGTATTTGTCGTAGACGAGAACGGTAACTACCTTGAGGTAAACGAAGCCGCCTGTGAGCTTACCGGTTTTACCGAAGAGGAACTACTGGACATGCGAATCACGAATATTACCCCTCCCGAAGCGGTAGATAGTGCCAAGGAGGAATTCGAGACACTTCTCAGGGAAGGAGAGATGAAGGCTGAGACTCCATATTTAAAAAAAGACGGGACAAAAGGACAGATGGTAATAAACGCCGTGAGGCTCTCGGAGGATCGTTACCTCGGGTTCACGCTGGATATAATGAAAAGAAAGGAGGCTGAGCGGAAACTGGAGAAGATAACTCTGGAAACGCTGCAGGCCCTAACCCGAGCTATAGAAGCAAAGGACGAATACACCGGTGAACATATATACAGAGTAGAGGATCTTTCCGGGAGGGTAGGCAAGAAGGTAGAACTATCGGAAGAAAGGTTGGAGCAGCTTCGTTATGCTTCAACCTTACATGACATTGGCAAGATAGGTGTACCCGATTCAATTCTCGGTAAGCCAGGTAAGCTAACTGAAGAGGAATGGGCCGAGATGGAAAAACACCCGGAGATAGGGGAAAGAATCGTCCGTCAGGTCGATAGGTTAAAACCGGCGGCAAAGATAATCGGCCAGCACCAGGAGAAATACGACGGTTCGGGATACCCTAACGGACTGGAAGCTGAAGATATAACGGTTGAAGCAAGAATAGTAGCCGTGGCCGATGCCTGGGATGCCATGCGATCGAATCGGCCCTACAGGGATGCATTACCCAAAGAGGAAGCTATAAAGGAATTGGAGGAAAACAAGGGAACCCAGTTTGACCCGGAAATAGTCGAACTGGTACTCGAAGTGGTTGAAAACGATGAAGTGGAGTTTGGAAGAGAATAACCTAGCCTGGCAGAATAGAGATGTCTTTTAACCGATTCTTAAAATCACTGATTCACGGAGGTAAGAATGACCGAAACAGCACAGCAGAAGGTCCTAACCGGAGTTGACGGACTTGACGAGATACTCCACGGCGGCCTGGTGCCCCACCGGACTTACCTGATTCGCGGCGAAGCCGGCACGGGAAAGACGATTCTCGGCCTCGCCTACCTGATTAAAGGGGTCGAGGAGGAGGAAGAATCCTTGTTCATCACTTTCTCAGAGACGGAAGAACAAATCGTCCAGAACGGGAAGTCCATGGGGCTTGATCCCGAGGGGGTCCGGTTTCTCGACCTCTCCCCGGGCTCGGAAAAGTTTACCGAAGAGGAGTCCTATGACGTATTTCACCCCTCGGAGGTCGAAAAGGAACCGATAACGAAGAAGATAAAGAAAACCGTGGAGGATCTCGATCCGGACAGGATCTTCATAGACGCCATAACCATCCTGCGCCACCTCCACAGCGACCAGCACCAGTTCAGACAGCAGGTACTTTCCCTGACCCAGTTCTTCGCCGACCAGGAAGCCACGGTGCTGTCCACTTCCGAGGACAGCCCGCATAACCCGGACGCGGACCTCCAGTTCATGGCCGACGGTATAATAGAGCTAAAACGGGCCGAAGGGAGGAGAGGACTGGAAGTGACGAAGATCCGGGGTTCGGACTTTCAGGGGGGCGACCATGCCCTGGAGATAACCGGGGAAGGCCTAAAGGTGTATCCCCGGCTGATTCCGAAAGGTCCCAAGTTAAAGACCGCAACCCAGGAGACGCTCTCTTCGGGCATCCCCGAGGTCGACGAAATGCTTCACGGCGGACTGGAAGGAGGAACGGTGACCCTGTTTACCGGCCCGAGCGGTACGGGAAAGACGAGCCTTGCCCTCCAGTTTGCAAAGGAAGCCGCCGGGCGAGGGGTCAGAACCGCCGTATACAACTTTGACGAGGACAAGGACCTGCTCAACAGGAGAAGCGAGGCGATAAACATCCCGATAGGGAAGATGATCGAGGGCGGTAACTTGCTCCTCGAAGAGGTAAAACCGCTTGAACTTACTACCCAGCAGTTCGCCCAGCGGGTCCGAAAGGAGGTCGAAGAAGAGGGGGCCAAAATAGTTGTCCTGGACAGCATTAACGGGTACGACCTTTCCATAAAGGGAGAGGAACTGCAGAAGTCTCTCTTCAACCTCTCCCAGTACTTCCGTAAGAGGGGGATAACGGCGATTTTGACCAACGAAGTCAGCAAGATCACCGGTGAGTTTCAGGCCTCCGACATGGGCATAACGGTCATAGCCGACAACGTGGTCTTCTTCCGTTACCTGGAGCTGAGGGGAGAGCTGCGCAAGGCGATCGGGGTCTTAAAGAAACGGGCAAGCGACTTCGAGCGCAACCTGCGGGAGTTCGAAATTACCGAGCACGGGATAAAGGTAGGAGCCTCGATGGCAGACCTGCGGGGAATACTGAGCGGTCAACCAGAATGGGAGAAAAAAAGCTCCGGGATCGAAGAAGAAAGATGAAGAAGAAGACCATACTCGTGGTAGCGAACCACGCAAGGAACCTCCAGCTTCTGGCCGATTTCCTCGAGGATCAAGGCTACCAGGCCGAAGAAGCTGCCACGCTGGCGGAGTTCGACGAAGTACTCGAGGGAGGACCGAAGCTGAACATGGCCCTGCTTGACGTAACCGGGTTTGGAGACTCCATCTGGGACCGGTGTGAGCGGGTCAGGAAAAGCGGAGTTCCCTTCATCATCATCTCGCCCCAAAAGAGCAAGAAGGCAGAAGAGAAGAGCCTCTCGGAGGGGGCCAGGGACATGCTGACCAAGCCCCTGGAGAAAGGTAGGCTGCTGAAACTGGTGGAAATAATCCTGGGAGAGTAAACCCGATGGCAGAGATCATGCTCGCCCTGGAAAACGGAACAAACCGCGAGCTAGTAGAGAAGGAGCTCGGGAAGAAGTACGAGATATCCCTTGCAACCGATAAAAAGGACTGCAAAAAGTCCTTCGATCTGATAATTTTTGATATTCCCGCCTTTCGGGCCCTGCGGGAGGCCTGCAAGGAACGCGTAGAAGAGGAAAAACCCTTATTCCTGCCCATCCTGCTTATGGTAAACGAGGACCAAAAAAAAGCCGCCGGCAAGTACCTGGAAGGCTGCGTGGACGATATCGTTCTGTGCCCGGTAGAGAAAGTCGAGCTGCGGGCTCGGGTCTCCTCCCTGCTGCGAACGAGGGGTGTATCCCTCAAGCTAAAGAAGGAGATGGAGAAAAAGGCTCTCAGGGACCCGCTGACCGGCCTCTATAATAAGCGATTTTTGGACGGGATAATTGACAAGGAAGTCGAGCGGGCAAGGAGATACAAACGTCCCCTTGCCTTTTGCATGATAGATATCAACGACTTTAAAGGAGTAAACGATCGATATTCCCATATGGTGGGAGACGAAGTGCTTAAAGAGTTAGCGGGACTATTGAAGAATAATATCAGAGATTCGGACTTCCTCATTCGGTACGGCGGGGACGAGTTCCTAATCCTGATGCCGGAGACTGACGGGGAGTCGGTCAACGTAGTCGAGAGAATACACCGGGAAGTAAAGAGTTGGAACAGCAGGTCGGACCTGATAGAGGTCCCGCTGGAGATCGCGGTCGGGCACTCCCACCTGTTGCCTGACCAGGAGAGAAGCGTAGATGAAGTGCTAAAGGAAGCGGACGAGAAAATGTACGAGGATAAAAGGGAATCAGGCAATCGCGATTGAGATGTAGAACACCTTGTAACACTCATACCTAGAGTGTTACAGCCAATACATTTCACGTAAGTCTTCACGAATTTCAAAAAACTCTATAACGCAGACTAAAACTGCAATCGTTGCTGTTAAGCTGAGATTGACACTTCTCCGTAGCTGTTACGTAACTGAACCAGGCATAAGACGATGGTAACAAAAACGGGCAAGCTTATGAGCCTCAGTTAGAATAGATAATTCACACCAAACTTCTTAGAATTAACGAAAGTTTAATTTAACCCATCGTAGCCCCTCGATATCCCCGGTCAAGGGTTAACTCTTTATACCCTATAATAGCCTACCATTAGAAAAAACTCATGCCCTGAGAGGCTCATAAATCTTTTCTCGTTTATCCAGCGGGAGTCAATAGGGGTTATTTTAAGCTTTTTTGAAAAAAGTTACAGAAAGTTGGAGGAAAGTTTGAAATTTGTGGGTAGGAAGTTATACAATAAGCTAGAGTAATGTGTGCCAAAATGTCACACATTTAATGAAAAGGGTAAAATAAAAACAGGAGGAAAAGACATGTCTGCCAAGAACGAAGAAAGGTTAGTCACCAGGACGACAAAAGAGCAAAAGGAAATGGTAGAACTTGCTGTTTCCTTAACAGGGAGTTCAATTTCTGATTTTGTACGATCTGCTGTGGAAGAAGCAGCAAGAAAAACAATAAAGGATTACAGAGTACTGGAGCTATCCAAGCGTGACAGCAAGGCTTTTATAGAAACACTTAAGAACCCCCCAGAACCTAATGAAGCCTTGAAGGAAGCGGCTAAAGCTCATGAAGAATTAATAGGCGAATAGGCGAATGTTGCAAGAGGACGAACCTTCACCGTCGTATTCCGTTGAACAGTTAGACAAGACAATACACGACCGGTCTGGCTTCAACTGTGGGGTTGAAGACCTTGATGAATATTTAAGAAAATATGCTAACCAGGATTTAGAGAGAGGAGTGTCAACGCCTTACGTTCTGACTAAGGGTGATGACTCCGATATAATTGGTTATTATACCCTCTCTAATTACCTAGTGGATGTTGAAAATTTTCCCGCAGACGTCGGGAGTGGACTCCCTTATGCTCAAATACCAGCCACCTTACTTGGCCGTTTAGCTGTCGACCAACAATACCAGGGGGATAGGTTAGGAAAAACACTTTTACTCAATGCTCTGAAGCGTAGCTATGAGGCGGCAGAAGATATCGCCTCTTTCTCTGTAGTCGTAGAGGCTACTAACGAAGAAGCCCAAGAATTTTACCTCCATTATGGGTTTCAAACCTTTCCAGAAGACAAGGATAAGCTTTATTTACCGGTTAAAACTGTTGAAGAGATTATTTAGGTTTTTAGTCGTAAACCATTTCTTGATAACCTGAATTAACCTCAATTCTTTAAATTCACCCCACAC
>CAZTJJ010000114.1:0-5274 GCA_964614065.1 uncultured Thermotogae bacterium | reverse complement strand
CCTCACCCTTCAAGAGACCACTCATTATCTAGAAAGGCGATTTAGCGAGCTTGAGAGAGAAGTAGCTGACGTATTTGGTTTAACTCGCACTATCAACCGCCGACATGCTGCTATCGTACAAGAATCTGGGGAGATCATTGGTAAGTACCAAAGCACTGAGGCAGGAGTTAGCGAGGAAGCTATCGCATACTATGGAAGTGAGGACAAGGCGATAGAAGCAGGTGAGGAAATCATGGCCAGGTTTCGCAAGTTACAAGAAGTTACACAACAGACTTTGATGGAGACTTTATATGGAGAAGGTCGCCCGCTTACCAACAAAGAAATACTTGAAACGATTATGGAGGGAATGGGGATAAAGCTCGAAGATTATGGGGAAATGCCAGAAGCAGAACTTGGTCAATATCCTGGAGAATTCTCAGTAAGCTACTCGGTAGACAATAAACAGACACGGGAATCCATAGATCTTGCCAGAGAGTCGGTTGATAATTTAACGGAAACCATATCTACCTCTGATTATCCAACGGAAACCATATCTACCTCTGAGACGGTGCATATATCTATCCCCGAGATGCCCGACATAGACATCCCCATAATGCCCGAAGAGGTTTATGATCCCTCACGACAGGTGAATAGACCACGCACTGAGGGAGACCAGGCTGGTATTGTATCCATCCCCGACTTTGGCTTTGATGAGGATGGGGAAGATAAGGTTGCAAGCGCTTTAAGATTTGATGAAGAGAGAAGCATAAGCCAGATCAATCCCCCCAAAACCGAACAAAACATCGATTTAGATCTTTCCCCTTCCTACGAGATTAATATCGATGGTGCCAAATATTCTGATGAAAATGAACTGGCTCGACGACTTAGGCACGAAATAGCGGATATTGGGGAACAACAACTTACCTCAATCCTTGAAGATGGGAGTCTAAATGTAGAGGGTTTGGAGCGATACATTAACAATCAGAATGGTAAAACCCTAGACTCCGAAGAGGAAGAGAATGGGGGAGGGGGATAACCTATGGCTTTAATCCAAGGTGGTGGGGCCAAAAAGAAAAAGGATCAGAGCAAGGGTCTATTAATCAATAATAACAGTGGGCTAGAAGTAGACCTTTGGATGATAAACAGCGAAGAGGTTGAAATAGTAAATGACCTTACGGGTGACGTAGTAAAAGACAGGAAACATATCAGTGAGCACTTAGAGCCCCGCCCAACCCGTATTCATATTGAAGGCATTCTCACATCTAATAAATATGATGAGCCATATAAAGATATAGATGAAATGCCCGTTGAAAAACTCAATAAATTCGTTAAATTCCTTAACGATGCCGATGCTACCTATAAACTTGTCGCTCCCGCTCTGCCCTACACTTACATTGAAATGTACCCAACTAACTTCACCTATCGCAATGAGGGAGAAAGTAATGCAGTTAACTATATCTTAGATTTAGAGGAAGTTGGGCTGGCTGAAGGTCTACCCAACCGCCATCAGACAAAATCGACAGGTGGGGGACCAGACAACCACACACCTAATAGAGAGTCATCTAGTAACGATTCTGCTAATATTAGCAAGGGTAACGAAACAGAAGATGGGGGGACGAAAGAAAAGGCTGGTAAAAAGCCTCTAAACAGTCTCGTTGATTCACTATTAGACGAGGGAATGAATTGGCTCAAGGACATGGCTGGAGAAGGACTTACCGCCTTAGGTAATCAAGCCCTTGATACCTTGGGTCTTGGGGGAACATTAGCTTCATGGTTAGGTGCAGACGGTAAAGCCATTGAGAGGGCAGGTGAAGATATCGGACGAGAAGTTGGTGAATGGGCTGGTAGCTTCTTGGGTCCTGTCGGTCAATGGGCAGGAGGAGAGCTCGGTGCAAAGGCTGGTGAATGGTTAGGCGATGTAGGGTTTGACGCCTTGGAAAGCTTTGGGGAAGGGGCAAAAGATGTTGTAAGCAACACACCTATAATTGGAGATGTTTGCTCAGGATTAGGATTATTACCAGGGGGATCGGAATTTGTCTTAGAGGTATCAAGGAATAACTCCAGCACAGTACTTTGGACTATGGGTTCACCGATATTCCGAAGATTTCGGAGCCATTTATTAGACGTAGGTTTGAAGGAGATAGGCGTACCTAGTGGAAAAATAACTAGATTAAAAGATAAAAAAATACTGACCGACCAAGGAAACAGAGAAATAAAAAGGGCGACAATTGCGGGTATGAATAAATTAGGTCTAGACTATAAAAGTAAAGCTAGTCTCAGAGAATATGTCAACAACTTGCCAGCTCAAGAACAACCGAGCGCTTTAACTTTCTACAATTACTATGCTCAACCTGTCCTATCATTCCAAGGGTTCCTAGATGTAAATTTTGATCGCTGGATGGAAACAATGGTTGAGCTAAATGGTCAAGATTATATGGTGGAAACTTATTGGAATAGGGCTGGATTCCCCGTTTTCTCTCTGTCCCACGAAGACGGCACACCGATTACCAAGGAAGTAAAGGCTACTTTGGGGAGCGATCTCCTAGATAATATCCAGGGATCAACAAATCTCAATGGGGTTCATATTGTTCCTGTTCCTATTGCTCCTGAAAAAGAAATTACAAAAGAAAATGTGGGTAACACTATCAAATTCCTAGTTGTATATACAAATAAAAGGGCGATAGATGAGGTTTTAGCGTGAAAAAAGGATTTCAAACTAAGGTCATTTCACCAGCAGGCACATCTTTCGAAAGAAAAAGTATTGATAGATTGTCTGCAATTAATCTAAGAGAGAGACCTCAGCAAAGGATACCTTTTCAATTCTCGTGGGATGAAAGTATGGAGGCAAACACAGGGATAGCTACACTATATAATATAAAGAACAAGGATTTAGAAGGATTCAAGCACAAGAAAGAGTTAAAACTACACGTTGGCTGGTTACCTTATGGCAAAAATGAGCAGTTAGTAATTAAGGGTACTATACTAGACATTACCACCTATCCGATAGAAAATAGAAAGACCATGAGTAGTGATATTAAATTTAGAGACACACCACTTAAATACCACGAGGGGTTTGTCTCTAGAAAGTGGGGGAAGGGAACACCAGCTACGCAAGTGTTCAAGGATATAGTAGAAGATGAGATCGGAACTCAAATTGAATACTTTCAGCCTAAACGAGAACCGCAGTATCGCAGGGGTAAAAGTTTCTATTGCCCCATTATTCATGCCTTAAGACAGGTTGTTAATGATTTAAAGTCAAAAATGTTTTTTTATAACAAGAAGGCATATCTCTTACCTACCCCGAAAACTGTTCCCCCCACACAGCAAATTGAAAATAAAGATTTAATAAAGGGTGTTCCGAGCAAAACGAAGGGAGAAAAACAGATTACGACATTATTTAATAGTAAGTTGAAACCTGCTACAAAAGTTTCACTCGCCAGCGAGGGGGCGTTTAGGGTTTACTCGGGTAAGCATTACTCAACTGAGGGCAAAAAATTAAGAACCGACTTGATAGGGAGCCTAAAATGAATCCGTTTCAACAGAAAGTACGTGAAATCAAAGAAAGCCTATTTGTAGCCAGCCCCGTGATTGTCAAAGAAATTTATCCCGAAAAGCAGAGAGCAGATATAAAGCTAAAAACCAAAAAGGTGATTAGCGGGGAACCGAAGGAACCACCCATGATTCTCGACGTTCCTGTAAGTCACAAAGAAAGTAAAACTTTCTCCGAAAGACAGCTCCCCGAAGTGGGGGATGTGGCATGGGTAGTATTTAGTAACCGAGCAATTGATAAGGCAATGGAAGACGGTCAAATGAATGAACCTGATTATGACAGAGTATTAGATATTAATGACTGTTTCCTCGCTGGAGAATGGAGTACGGAACAAGAAGGAATCCCTAAAGACATAGGGACAATGAAGCCAGATGATTGGTTAATCGGGATTCATAGGAGCAATCAATCTCGCATTTACATCCGACAGGGAGGAAATATTGTTATCCACCCTGGAGGTATTAATAGGGTGGAGTTAATGGAGAATGCTAACTACAGCGTTCCCTTGGCCGAGATGGTCTGGCAGGTGTTCAATATGCACACCCACCCCACGGCGGCTGGACCAACTGGGACTCCGTTCCCTCAATTGACCAACATACAAAAGTCCGATCATATCAAGGTGGATAAATAGTGAGTACTTTATATGAAGATCTCTTTGTTAATGAGCTTCGAAAAGAGGTTGACGAAGACGGATACTTCCGTAGGCCCGAAGAAGTAACCCGTACTACCGAGGAATCGGAGGCGCACACAGAAAGCGGTAAAGAGTACCTGGGGTATGAGTTTAATTCGTGTGATTTTAGCGAGATGAGGGATAACTTTACCACTGAATTTGATAAACAAGCAGAGAACATAGCTGAGGCTGTAATTAAAACCGCTATTCAGATTGCCAATGATAAAATAGAAAATAGAATGGATCGTGGTATTGCCTTTATTGAAAATGGCAAAGAAGAAGTAGAGGTAAAGTTCGACTTACCCACCTCACCGTCTTATGAAGGACTCCAGGTTACCCCAGTAGAAATAGAACCTGAAAGTATTACCTATTTTTGGGCTACCGACCTAGGAGACGGAACCTTTAAGATTAAGATTGATTCAAAGGCGAACGCAAGTGAGGATGATGGCTTTAAGTTTGGCTGGCAGATCAGGGTTCCAAATGACTACAGGGTACGGTGTGAAGGATGTGATGAATAATTAAACTACCAAATAAAGCGATAAAATTGAACTTTATCGACAGTTCAACCGTAGATATCTCAATGACTGAGGGCAAGATAGACAAGATAGAGAAAGAGGATGAGTGGGTTCAAGCTACTAAGATAGGACTAATATCTCAAGAGGGAGATTGGGTATTCGACCCCGCCATGGGCTTACCTTATGTTGAACATAAATATCTTCCCCCTGGTAGAGAACACATATTGGGACGCAACCCCCCTCCCTCAAATGAGCTTATTAAAGTATATCTTTATCAACAACTAGCCCGTGACCCACGTACCGAAGAAATTAAGGACATGGAGGTAACGTGGGGTGAAAAGGGGGCGAGACAAATGTTAGTTTCTGCAACAATTAAATCTATTGAAGGTATCGAAAAAAGCATTGAAATCTAAGTGGTGGTGACCCGAATTGCCTGAACACGGAATAACAGAGGAAGGCATTTCCACGCCTAGTTATGCCGAAATACTGGACTATATCGCAGCACGGTGGAGAGCGCAGTTTGGAGCCGAAGCCGATTTATCTTCAAGGTCTATAGAGGGCCA
>CAZTJJ010000113.1:0-5306 GCA_964614065.1 uncultured Thermotogae bacterium | reverse complement strand
TTTTTATTTTATAGTAGTTTAGTGTTTTATAGTTTAGTAGTTTATTTTTAGTTATTAGTTAAGTGTAAGTTAATATATTATAGGGCGTGGCCCGTGTATTATATTATAGTGTAATTTGGTAAGTTAGATTGTAGTGTAGTTTGTTAGTTATAGGGTTATAGGTTTATTATATTATAAGGTCGGTTGTGGTTGTCTTATTATAATATAGTTATCTCTTAAATATTTATTATAGTAGTTTGGTTGTAGTAGTCTAGTAGTTACTTTATTAATATATAAGTGGTTCGGGTTGATTTGTTTTAAGTGGATTGGGGTTATTCACTTCTTATTGATCGTCTTGTACTTGTAGCAACTCAACTCTTCTCACTCTTGTTATATACACCCGAATTTCTATATTATCGGTATTATATAACACTTATATTAACATATGTTCATATGATAAAACATTTCCTCTTAGCCATATTAACAGCACCGGCTTACGGTACCAACCTCCGAGACACAACAAAAACACGGACCTTTCCCAATTCCAAATTTAAAAAAACCAACTTCGCACGATCATACAGAAGATCCATGTATTATACAGAAGACTTATGTACTCGCCCGTCAACACGAAAATCTAAAAAATAAAAAAATAACCCATTCCCCCTTGTGTTAGGTAGTGAGTAACACTATAATGAGTGTTAAGAGGTGGTAACAATGACTGAAGAAAAGGAAAATAGCAAGTTTTCTTCCCTCGACGATATAGTGGAAAGGGATAAGGTCAAAGTTGCTTTTGGTGGGGCCGTTGGTCACAGAAATGTTTCCAAAGATATTGAAGAAGACCTAGAGAGATACACAAATCGACTTACAAAGTATTGGAGCCCGTTAACACTGGCAATGGCACCGGAACTACAAGAAACAATAAGAAATAATTTAAACTTAGAAGGAGGTGACAACATGAAAGTCTACGAAATAATTCTCGTTGATGAAGAAGGGGGCGAAATTTTGCAAGAAAAGAAAGTAGTCGCTCGGGACAAAGAACACGCCTTGTTAAAGATTGGTAGCTTTACTACGGAAGATTACAGCAAGTTGGTCAGAGAACTCGGTACAGTATCGTAGGAGGTATTATGCTAGTACAACTTGACGAAAATCGGTCGGTAAATACTTCTCATATTGTAGGAACCTATATAAGAGAACCCGAAGGTAAAGAAAAATATAAGTTAGAAATACACGTTACGCATGGGCGACCATATCTGCTAGAGTTCTATAAAAGATGGCGGGTTGATGAAGCACAGCATTACCTAAACTTCGCTTCTCAATTTTCTGATATGGCAACAGCGGAAGCTAAGGACATGGATATAAACGATGATCCAGCCAAAACAATCAAAGAATACGTAACCGGAGGTAACGATGGGCAAACCTAAAGAGGTTCTCGAACAAGCAAGAACAGTCTTAGAAGATTGGAAAGACTGGTTAGAGGATGATGATATAGTGGAAATACAGATGAAACAAGGGACTCACCATAAAAGATATTGGGGAGAACCCGATGACGAGATCGGTCCCAACAGGAAACGAACTATAACTATCGAAATTAACGGTGGCGCAGAAGACACCACTGAAGTCGTAAACAACTTTCCTAATTTTTCTATCGGAGGCAAAAATGAACGGACTTAACGTAGTCGTACTTTCAGGAAACATTGCGACAGATTTGGAGCTCACTTATACGAACAACGACAAGGCGAAGTGTACGTTTACACTGGCAGTAAATAGAAACTATAAAGGCCAGCAACAGACCGAGTTTGTGCCGATAACAACGTTCAAGGGCACGGCCAAGGCCGTGGTCGATAATTTACAAAAGGGTAGCCCGATAGAACTATTAGGCTCTATAAACGTGTACAACTATGAGGACGACGAAGGCAACCAGAAACAATGGATCAGCGTTATCGGAAGAAACATCAACTTCTTGCCGCAAAGAGACGGGGGCGAACAGACCCCGGAGCCGGACAAAGAGCCCGAACCGACATCGGACGAAGAAGAAATACCATTCTAAGGGGGTATTATGAGAAAGCCCAAGCTATTAAAACTGAACCGTGGAGAGGGCAAAACAACACAACTAATAGATTGGCTGGGGCTGGCTGATCGACCTTGCCTTATTACACCAACAGCGGAGCGTTTTCGGAGGATCGAGAGTAAAATTTCACGTGAGCTAGCAGGGGATATTATATTTGTATGTGAATCAAATTTAGAAAAGATTAGGGGATATAATTTTAGCCGAATAGGTATAGACGATTGGTGGGATTTTGAAAAACCTAAAAGAGTTTGGCAACTTGCGCTTGAACGGGTACAACAAAAAGACGGTGTTGTCGCCATGACGGTGGATGATAGAATATTTGAACAAGTAGAAAACTTATAAAGGGGGTATTATGAAAGAATTATTCGACAAAAATCCAATAGAGTTGGACTTCGGCAATGAAGTGTCCGAAAAAAAGAGAAAGGAGATACACGATGCTGCTATGGAGGCGTTGGTGAAGTATTTCTCTGGGCATAATCCTAATGTGCCCAAGCGGAAACCAGTAGTGAACGTAGCTTGGCTTGATATACCGAGGTGGGAACAATGAAAGCTGATTTAGAAATAAACGGCGAAGAGTTGGTGTTGGAGAATGAGACAGCAGACGCAACCTGTAAGTCAGAACTTTGCGAGGGAGCAAGCGAGCTAATAGTTAAAGCCGACTGGACAGAAGAACCTGTCGTCGAGGTATGGATTATGAAACCACGAGAGGATAGTCAGCATTACGTTGATTATTTGGAGAAGAATGAAGGTGACAAAATCACTGGCAAGGTCGAGTGGAACGACTTCTTGTGGTTTATTGATGGAGATGATACCCGAATAGGGTTTAATTCAAAGAGAATACCTAGAGTAGACTTTATTAGAGTCAACATACCCGTAAGGGATGTCCCCCAATTCACAATTTCAGGCTATGGAATGGAGGTCGAAGATGAAAAACATAAGACTGACTCTTGAAGACGACACGTATAAGAAATTAAAAGAGGATAAAGAGCGTAAAAATTGTACTTGGCGTGAATACTTGAAACTAGCTTACAAGTGGGAGCACAACCCGGACCAGTACCAGCACAGGAAGGATGGTCGATAATGGGACCAATGCAGATTGTATATATGTTGTTGGTATTTTTCGGGATATTGGAGCATGTAACGGCCCACCTTTCTGCTACACCAATAGATGAAGTGGGTACTAGGGTTCAGGGCGGTACTTTGTTCTGGATAGGATTGATTTTACTTATTGTTAGTGTCCCCGTTAAAATATTTGGGTAATGGCAAAAATCGACAACCCCGACAAACGTGAAAAGTTTCGCCGGAGACATCCGGGTAAGTATAAGAGGGAATACGAGGATTAGAGTAATATTAGTGAATGTAGCCATAATTGGGTAGAAATAACCACATTCGGGGATTTCCCCTGGCAAATATTTATATGTCAGAATTGTGAAAAAAAGAAGAGAGAGAAAGTTAATAATCGAGAATCTGTAACGGGAGAAATATTGTGAAACTCAAAAGACGAGAGATAGATACAGGCCCAACTGAAGATATGACTTGGGATATTGCTAAATACTATACTTATGCTCGGGCTCTTAGGGAAGAGAATTTTATCAAATATCATTTGCCCGATTGGGAATGGTGGTTAATAGAAGGGCTTCCACATAAGTTGGGCCGGCTTTGGGTTTGGTTTAGGGGTTATTGTATTGTATATGACTCCTATGATTGCGTTAAATTGTATAAACGCGGTAAATTAATCGGACAATATGACGGAGGTTTGTTTTCTCCTGACCCAGATTTATTTGAATAGGGGGGGGCTATGGCTGAATTTTGGAATAATCAAGATTTAAAAAGACCGACTTTAGCACCTGGAGAAAACAGATACCATGTTTATTTTGATAAAATGACTCGAACGTGGAATATTTTTGATATGATGCAAGTGCCAGAAGATACTTATCAAGACCCACCTGAGGATTCTTATATTGCTATCCCACAGAAAATTGTTCGAGCTTTGTTGGAAGAATTGGCGGATACGGAATTAATAGATTATGTTTTAGCTGATAAAAATTATCAGAAAGACGTGGAGGAAAGACATTTAGATATTATCGAGAAGTTGATAGATCAGGATGGCCAGACAGGATAACCTCGACAAGCGAAAGAAGTTTCGCCGGAGACACCCTAACGAATATAGAAGAGAATACGAGGACTAAATATGCCGAAAGATGAACTAACAGAAGACGAACTCGAAGAATATCTTCCCGGTGGAGACCCCCGTTGCCAGGCTGTAACTGACGATGGTGAACAGTGTCGTAATAAAGCTGGTGAAGATTCTATCTATTGCTGGATACACGAGCCCAAATCTTCAAAGGGCAGGAAGATGGTAAAGTTTGACAAGGAAAAGAAACGTAAAGTTGTCAAGGCACTTGAAGAAGGCGACGCTTTGAGTCCGACTGCTGCTGCCGGTGAGGTCGGGGTATCCGCAACAGCAATTCAGGACAGGTTAGACCCTGAAAGCCCACGCTACGATGAAAAGTTCGCAAGAGAAATAAAAATAGCAGAGCAAGCTGCTATGGCACGGATACAGAGAAGTTTGATTGACTTGATAACAGGTAGTTGGGTCGAAAACAAACCACATTTCGGGGCCGTACAATTTGCTCTTATAAATATGAGCTCAAATAGAAAACAGTGGTTCTTCCCCAAAGCCACGAAAAATACCATGATACAGCAAAACAAGCAAGTTAATGAGGAAGAGGATCTTGGCCCGGATGAAGTGCGTGAAGCGTTGGAAGAAATGGGATTTGATTTGGACGAACCCAGCAACGGGCAAGACGACCAGGATTTTATTGATATTGATTCCGATTAGTCGTATAATGTAGTACGTTAACCCCCTTATAGGTTAACCCCCTTATGGGTAGCCCGGCCATAATCGGTCGGGCTTTCTATTTTTGCTTACCTCTTGAAAAAATCCCTATTTCTATGTTATCTTATATATATGTCCACCAAATCTATATCCCCGAAAATGCTGGAACAAATCAAGACGGACTGGTTCGGCAATATCAGCAAACAAACCCAATTAGCCCGGGAAGACCAAATCCCCCCCGGCTGGCCGGACCCACAGTGGCAAACCTTTTTGGCAATTGCGGGGCGCGGATGGGGCAAGAGTCGCCTTGGGGCCGAGCTTGTCCGAGAATACGTTCGTCGGGGCTGGGCAGAGAGAGTGGCCTTTGTCGGTGAAACCCCGGCAGACTGTAGAGACGTAATGATAGAGGGACCGTCGGGT
>CAZTJJ010000112.1:0-5477 GCA_964614065.1 uncultured Thermotogae bacterium | reverse complement strand
TTGGAGTCAGGCAATCCCAACTTCATCTTTCCGTAGTCCGTGACCAACAGGACAAAGGCTCCAACTACGAGAAGAAATACGGTGAGAAGCCAGAGCCAGGACCATGAAGTCGTCATCCATTCGAATACCATGTTAATCACGTTCTCCATGTTGACCGGGAATATTATCGACCACAGCACAAAGAAAACGATCAAAACTGCAGAAACTCCAAATATAAAGGAATCAAAGTTTTTTTCGTCGTCCATGTTTAGAGTTAACCTCCTAATCGGTTCTTGTTAATTGATTTTAGATTGTTAGTACGATAAATACCTTGTTGTTTAACCCAGTACCCACCACGCAGTCACCAAAAATTCGCTAGTTGGTATAAATTAACGACGTGGTCTCTCCTTTTCGGCAAACCCAAAATATAACTTGGCCTTAATTAAATTTGATCCATGTAATCCTGTAGTTTTTTGTCGATTTCAGAATCGAGTTCGGGCGGTTCGAATTCCTCAAGTGTTTCCTCACAGATATCGTGCGCCCGCTCGTACGCCGTGGTAAGAGCTCCTTCCACCTCAAAGCCTTTTCTGTTGCTGAGAGTCGGTACACGGAAGTCTTTCATATGTCTAATGGTACTTGGCTCCTTGAGGTAATGTCCGGAATGACCGACGTTTTGAATCGCCGTTTTGTCGATCGATTCTTCGTTTACCTCCAGGCCCTGCTGGTAGTTATTAACCATGTCCAGAATCTCGTCGTCCATGATGAACTTCTCGTAGGACATGGCCATGTAATTCTTCAGCAGTCCGGCAGAGTGCAGCACGAAGTCCATACCGTGATTTACCGTGGTGTTGAACATCATCATCGACTCGTATCCCGCCTGTCCGTCTACCAGCAGAGAGTCGGTTATCGAACCACCGCCCCTGCACGGTAGGCCGTAGCTGCGGGCGAGCTGAGCTGTCGCTCCGATGAACTTCGCATATTCCGGACCCCCCACCGCTAAATCGCCAGTGTTTAGGTCGACGATGGTGGAAGCGGATCCGTATACTACGGGGGCACCGGGATTTACCATTTGTGAGAATATTACGCCAGCCAGAACTTCGACGTTCTGGAGGGTAATTGTTCCGGCTACCGTTATTGGACCGGTGGATCCGGCCATTATTAGAGAGGCAATAACCGTAGCCTGGTTGTATCTGGCATGCTCCATTAGCGCCTGCAGCATCCTGTCGTCGTAGTTCAATGGGCTTGTGCTGTTGATCAACGTAATGACGACTGCGCGGTCGTCAATTATCTCGTCTTCGCCCTGGAGCATGCTGGACATCTTAATCACATCTCTTGCCTTCTTCTTTCCGAGCGCACTTCCCATAAGCGGTTTGTCCGAGTTCTTCGCGGCAGCGTAGAACATCTTGACGTGGCGCTCCTCGTCGCTCAGGTCGGTGGGTTCTACGAGAACTCCCCCCAGGACGTCCAGATTGTCGCTTGCCGACGCCAGCTTGGTGAAATTAACGTAATCCTCGTAGGTCGCGTCCCGATTGTTACCGTTCTCCGTTACCCAAGGGGCGCCGTAACCTGGAGCGAGTACTGCACCATCTCCACCGACGGTCACGGTATTCTCTGGATTTCTCGCGTGAAGTTTAAACTGGGAAGGTGCCTTACTGACGTATTCTTTGACCAGGTCCTCGTCAAAGTAGACCTTTTCACCCTCTACCTTTGCACCGTGGTCAGCATACACTTCGAGGGCCTCGTCGTTGTGCACCTCAACACCAGTTTCCTCAAAGATTTCCATGGTTGTATCGTGAATCTGTTGTATTTCTTCATCTGACAGTAAATCGTCGGTCAGAAAATTTTGATGGATCATTGACGTTTCCTCCTATTTTTCTATTAAGTCTATAACGTGGTTTGCCTGTAAGAGGCATAATTCTCGTAAATATTCCTCGTGATAAAAAAAACAATTCGATATACTGGGTTAAACTACGAATATTGTAGCGCGTTTGTTGATTTTGTCAAAGTAGATTAATTCACGCACATCACGTACCCATAGATAGGGGGACTTAGACCAAACATATCACCGGGGTTAAAACCCGGGCTATGGCGGCTGGTGAATGGATCAACATTTATAACGAGATGCGGGACTTAACCACCTTATGATGTTTGTGGTCACAAACAATCGGGGGCGAAGTTTGGCTATTTTACAGTGTAGGATAATTCTTGAGTGATTATCTTTCTGTAAACAAAAGAGCTCTACACTTATCGCACAAGCAGTTCGAGATCAGATAAATGTAAATATGAACTGTCGAAGGTTTTCCTTTCTTTGTCTGAAATGAATTGGAAATATTGGTGGCCCAACTCTGTACTTTTAGGTTACCGTTTTCTGCACTAATTAATTGTGAAATACATGGGGAGTTAAGTCCTAGATTTGGATTAAAGATTTAACAATATACGCACCCTATAATCTACTTTTCCCATAGTATTCTTTGAGATAGTTCCCCACCTTTTTGATAAACGTTTTTTTGACACAGACCTTATATCTTCAGTCTTTATATAACTTGCCTGGTTCATCCCCCCCTCGGGCGGTTCGATCTTTACGTGCCAGGGAATTTGCTTATCTACTGTAGTCAAAGGTATAACTACCACTAGTCCTGCGGGCCCATGATTGAACTTATCTACGGATACTATTAATCCGGGCCTCTGACCTGCCTGTTCGTGACCCTTTCCTAGTCCAAGGTTTACCCCCCATATTTCAGCTCGAGAAGGGTTCATTCGCGAGCATCCTTTTCAAATCCATCTTGCAACGTTTTATCCCAGGTTTCTCGCTCTTCCTTTTCTTGTGCCCAATCTTCCTCTCTTTGCCTGAGTTCCATGTATGCCTCATTACTTTTCTCTATAAACTTATTTCTTCGATATTCTTCTAAAGCATTTTCAATTATACTCTGCATTGAAGTGCCTTCCTCCTCGGATAACCTCTGGAGAAGTTTGTGGGTTGCTTTTGATATTCTCGTTGTTGGCATTGCCATTTACCTCCGTTTCAAATCTGTTACAATATTATCTACAGGTCTGTATACTTTCAAGTGTACAACCGGGGACGTCAACAACCGGGGACGGAGTTTGACAGTTTGACATACAACCGGTACACAAAACTGATTTGGGGGAGATTATGGGTGGAGAGTCTATTGAGATACACAGCCAAAGTTTAAAGAAGATGGAGGATGATCAACCGACAGATGCCTTTTTAGATCCTCGTCCCCCTGGTTTCTGACTATTTAGTTCACGAGATATTTATCAAAACCAGAGCAACTACCGTAAGGGCAATGGATAGCCTTTCCTTTGTCTTTAATCTCTCGTTGAATATCAGGTATCCACCTATGTTTATCAATACTATTGTGGTCGCGGTGTAGATCGGAAATACTACGGAAGCCTTCATTCCGTCAAGAGCAAGGATCAAGAAGTAAGAACAAAAAAGGTTTGGTAGCCCAACGAGCATCCCGGTAACCATGTCTCGGGCACCGGGTGTTTTATTTCTCCAGACCAGAAATCCAGCACTTATCAAAAATGCAGTAAAGAATACGAAAAACAAAAAAACAAGTTTATGGTCGACGAGACCGTATTTTTGAAACACCTTGTTTGAAAACTCGGCAAGTCCGCTGAACAGGAAGAGAGCCAACAGGGTCAAACGGAGCTTATCCACGCTGAACCGCCTGAATGAGATGTTAACCAGTAAAATCGAGATAATCGAGAGCGCAATACCAACGGACTGGATAACAGTAGGTATTTCGTTCCAAAACACGATCGATACGCTCATCGGTATGAGTATACCGATCTTTGAAAACGCCCCTGCCAGTCCGGCTCCGTTCTCGTTTATTCCCTTCTGGTAGTATATGAACGCAAGGAAGAAAAAGATCCCGGCAGGAACTCCAACAATGAAAGCCCAGATCAAGCTACTTTTCCCGGCACTGGTAATGTTGGAGGGTGGAAGTGTGCCGCAAAGGTCTCTTACCGTGACTGGAAAAGATATGAATGGTAGCTTTAAGTCGTTTACAGTAATTATAATTGCGCTGACAAGAGAAGCGGCAAGGTAATTGAAGCTGGTGATGACGTACCTGTCCATATTACGGCCCTCGCTAAATTTGAATATAAGTGCAATGGAAGCGCTGGTAAGGATCGCGAAAAGCAGGTAGATCATTCTTTACCTTCCTTACTTGTTCTGATGTAGGTTAGTTGACTGGTAATTAAAAAATTTACTGTAAAGATACTAGAACTGCTCCAGTGACGATCAAGCAGGTGCTCAAGCCAATTTTCCAGTCCACGCTTTCTATGCCTTTGAGGAAGAAGTGAGTCAAAACAACAGTGAAAAGCGGAGCGACACGCATAAGAGCGGAGACAACTGTAGCCGGTAAAAAAGTAAGGGCGTAGAGGCTAAACAGGGGTAAAATAGCCATAGCTACAGCCGCGATGAGAAAGTTACCGGAATACTTAAACTTGCTTAACTTATGCAGCTCCAGATTCGGGTTGTTGAGCAGGAAATACAGTCCGAAAAGGATGGCAGCGGTTAGTACATGCAGAAAAAGGCCCTGTAGCGGTGTTGCTCCGTTATCCAGGCCCCATTTATGCATTGCCATCTGAGAACCGATAGCCAGGACAGTATACGATGCCATGGCAAGTCCCAGAAGGGGCCGGTTCGAACCCTCGTCGTTATCCGCAGCCTCAACTCGCTCCTTCCGGTGTATCAGGAAGGAAATAAGAGCTGCACCGATCACCACGAAAACGGTGCCCAGTATTATCTGTAAGGTTAGTGCCGCGCCAAGAAAGATAACCTCACCGGCGGCGGTAACCAGAGGGCTCGACGAAGTTATGGAGTGAGCTTTTGCGGCGCCGATGTAGTGAATTGCCAGAGTTGTCGTGAACAGGGCAATGAACCCGCCGGCAAGACCACCTGTAAGCACGAACGGTACGGCTCCCTTAATTGTCAGGCCGGATAGTCCGGGGCCAACCGTCCAGAGAAGGAGCACAGAAAAAACCAGACCAATAACGACTCGTGCCAGGATGAACAGCTTGTAATCCGCTACCTCGAGCCCCTTCTTCCTCGTTATAAAAGAGACAGAATGAGTAAACGCGCCCGCCAGGGCAAGAAATACGCCGATAAACATATTAGCGAACCCTACAACAGTACCAGTAGATAATCAAGTCTGGAATAGTCTTTAGTTCGACCTCGATTCCCCCTACAGTTTTTAGCGTTTAACCGCCTTCCTTGGTCTTTTACAAAAGAAGTCCCAGCACCCAGCAGCCACAAAAACTTGCCGAGGAAGCTCTCCAGCACCCAGGTTAAATATGTACTTTGGCTAACTTACTGTAAGCTTAACCTGTCTTTTACATGCCTCGTCCCTTGTGGCTAGGTTTCTGGCTTCAGGAGGTTTTCCGTTAACACCAAATTTGGTTAGTTTTGTCATTTACTTTATAATTTTCGTGATAATTATTTCGGAATATAAACGGTAACCGAAACGCTT
>CAZTJJ010000111.1:2619-5481 GCA_964614065.1 uncultured Thermotogae bacterium | reverse complement strand
CAATACGATCATCTAAAAACGTAACCATCAGGGACAACGCAATAGCGGAAGCAACATATTCAGGAGTTGCGGTAGCTGACAATTCATCCAATATCAAAATTGGGAATAATGTTATTAAAAGTAATTCGCAAAATGGAATTTTTATATTTGACAAATCCAAGTCCACGGTCAGAGGAAACGAAATATTCGCCAACGGTTATAGCGGAATTGAAATAAAGGGTGAGTCTGATCCCCTTATCGAAAACAATAAGATCAGGAACAATAAACAAGGCGGGGTTTACATTCACAAAAATGGCAACGGTACCATCAAAGGAAACGATATCTACGGAAATGGATTAAGTGGTATTCACATAAAAACAGGAGCCGACCCGTTTTTAGAAAACAATAAAATCAAACATAATGAACAGAGCGGAATTTATATCTACGATAAAGGCGACGGAGAAATTAAAAATAACGAAATCCGTGAGAATAATTATAACGGGATTAGTATAAAGAACGCAGCGGATCCACTAATTGAAAGTAATGTTATAAAGGAAAACGAAGGGGATGGAATTATTATCCGTGAAAACGAAAAAAAAGTTGCCGTTAAAAACAACGAAATACTTAATAACAGTGACGGAATATTAGTGTTGAATAACTCCAGGGCATTTATCAAAAACAACTCCATTCGAGATAGCAACCATTACGGGATCCGTGTAAGAGGAGAAGGCAACGTTACTATTAGTAATAATAGAATATCTCGGAGCGGGTCTAACTGTAGCGGAATAGCTTTGTGGGATGATGCTCAAGCATTAATTACGGGTAATGTCATCGTAAATAGTGAAAATATGGGAATTTACATCAGGGACCAAGCTCAGGCAACTGTCGTCGATACCGAAATTAAAAAGAACCAAATTGGTTTATTGCTAGAAGATAGGGCCCAAATTACGTTAAAAAAATCTATTTTGCGAGAAAATGAGGTCGGAATAGATTTATCTACACCCTATAGAAACTTGACTGGCCATGATAATCAAATTACTGATAATGAAGTAAACTTCAAAGGCCTCACACAGTCAACTCGCCAGGCACTAACAACGACTCTATCCCAGCAGGAAGGTAAAGTTGAAGCCGCAGAAGAAAAAGAATCTTCCCAGCAATTAATTGTGTCTCCAGAAAGCGCTAACTATAGTAGCATTCAACAGGCCATAGATGAAGCAAATTCCGGCGAGAGAATCTTAGTAAAGCCCGGTGCCTATGAGGAAAATTTAACTATTACCAAAACTCTCACCTTAATAGGAGAAAACAAGGAGGAAGTTGAGATAGTTGGTAAAAAGAAAGGATACCCAATACTTACCGTAGGTCCTCACAAATCACAGTTGACATTGAAAAACTTGACATTGAAAGGAGCGGAAGGTTTATGTGAAGAGAGAAAACAGGGCCTATGTGCTACCGGGATATTGGCCATAGGAAAAGCCAGACTTTCATTGACACAAGTTAGCATCAAAGAAAACGAAAACGGTGGTATCGATTTACGCGATCAAGTAGAGGCAACCGTCAGGGACAGTAGTATACTTAGCTCGGGTTTTAAGGGTATCAAGGTTGGAGGGGATGCAAAATTAGAGCTCGAGAAGTGTTCAATAGAGGGAAGTAAGTTAACTGCCATTACTATTTCAGACAAAGCCCAAGCCACTATAAATAACAATACTATCATCAACAATCCAGGGGTCGGTATCAATCTTTCCAGTTCTTCTAAAGTCTCCATCAGCGAAAACATTATCCGAGATAACGATGTAGGGGTCAAAAAATATTCGGATAGCAAGGTAGAGTTCTCCGCCAATAAAATTGAAGGAAATGTAGTAGACCTCGTAGGAGACATTGAGGGTGAACTTCGAAAGGATTTGAAGGAAGTAAAAGCTGAGAAAATAGTTTTGCCGAATGATAGCTATCCCAATCTTCAGCACGCAGTAGATGCCTTATTGCCAGGAGGAACCATAGTACTAGAAGAAGAAATAACAGGTGGGGCGGTTATAGATAAAACGTTGACAATCGAGGCGGGGAATCAACAAGGGGAAATTACCCTATCTGAAGTTAACGCTCCCGCAATATCCTTAATAAACGGGTCTAATCTCGGGTTATACGGGGTCGAGGTCACAAGTACAAATGGTAATGGAATTGTTTTAGGTGGAAATGCTAATTTAAAGGCTGTCAATTCATCGATAATCGATAGTCCGCATACTGGACTCGAATTATTTTCTCAATCTAATACTGAATTACAAAACAGCGAAATAAAGGGAAATGGGTGGGGGGTTGGAGCCTATGACTCTACAAGCATTTCCATAAAGACCAGCAGCATCAGCGAGAACACTGATGGCATCGTGTTATTTCATTCGTCTAAAGCAAATCTTACCAACTCTGAAATAAATAATAATAAGTTTCGAGGCCTCGACGTCCTTAACTCCGCAAAAGTGACTGTAAAGAAAAGTGAAATAGCCGGAAATGGCTGGAACGGTCTAAAATTATGGAATTCCGCTCAGGCTTCCATCTTAGGCAGTAGTGTAAGAGGCAACGGTGGTGACGGAATTGGTATGAGTGGCTCGGAAGTTGGGACCATAGTTAATAGCGAGATCACGGGTAATGAAGATAACGGCATCGTGTTTGGAAAAGAGGCAAAGCTTACCCTGAGAAATAACACGATTCGAAACAATGAAGTTGGAGTTAAACTGTTCGATACCGATTCTTTTACGGGAACTCTGGATGGTTACAACAACCAATTAGACGACAATGAAAAAAGCTTTCAGGGATTAAAACAGAGCATGGTAGAAAAGTTGCTGAACCCGCCAGAGTTGTGTTTACTTAATTTCAAAGCCGTAGGGAAACAACGTA
>CAZTJJ010000111.1:0-2609 GCA_964614065.1 uncultured Thermotogae bacterium | reverse complement strand
CGTAGTGCTTCTTTGAGTTGGACTAATCCGAACCAGGCCGATCTAAAACAGATAGAGGTAAGGAAGCAGGAAGGAGAATACCCGGAAAACCACAGAGACGGTGAGAAAGTCAAATGTGGTATTGATGAGCAACCAGGGGCTACGAACACGTGCGATGATTCCAACCTGGACCCGGGAAAGAAGTACTATTACGCAATATTTATGAAAGATTCTGACAATCAATGGATTGAGGAAGTATTCCTCCGGAAAAATGCAGATAGTGTGACCATAAAAGGTCAACCCCTCTCCAAGGGAAAAGTAAAAAGTCTCCTCCCTTTGAGTGAAAACTACAAGTGGCATTACTCAATTACCCTAAAACAAGGAACAGGCGAGACCATCAGCGGTTCAGCTACTTCCACCATCATCGGAGAACGACAACTAAATGACGAGACGGTCGTTACCCGCAAGATAGTAACAGAATTCCAGGGTCAACGTGACACTTCATTTTATTTTCTTTCCAAAAGGGACTCCGGACTTTATCGAGTCGGAGCAAAAGGGCCAAATGATATAGAACCTCAAGTGTTTGAAACCCCCCGAATTATCTACGAGTACCCCGTAGGTGTCGGTTACAACTGGAAGACGCCGATGCTCTTACCCATCCCGGGCAAGGAGATAGTGGTCGAGGTAGACGAGACCGTATCAAGCATTGACGGTCAGGTAACGGTACCTGCGGGAAACTTTAAGGACTGTGTGAAAACCGAGTTCAACGGTTCAAAAAGAATAAATGTAAAGGAAGCTTCCACATTTGGATTATCCGGATACAAGGAAAAGGAATACCTGATTGAGGTGGAGGGAAGTAGCTGGGTAGCTCCCGGTGTTGGTTCCGTCCAATCATACGTAAAGATATCAACCTATGATCCACAGTCAGAAGAGCTGCAGGGTAGCTTAACCATGATAGAGAAACTTGAGAAGTTTAAGGAGGGCTAACCGGTAAAAATTTGGCAAAACATCAGAGAATTTTTGGTTCCCAAAACGTGAATTTGGAGTAATAGTTTAACCGTGGTTGGAAGTTAACTTATTTCCACTTTTCTTTAGAAGCAAAAAGGGGGTAAAGATATGAAAAAATGCGACAAATGTGGAGAAGAAATCGACGAGTCTGCTATCAAGTGTCCTAAATGTAAGTCTTGGCAGGGTAACCTTCCTGCGAGAAGGCGCGAATATTTCCTCAACCTCGGAGCTTCCTCTATTATGCTTCTAATTTGGCTGTGGACAATGATAGCCCTCCCACCAAATATATTAATCTACGGAGTCGAAGTGAATTCCTGGACCGTGGCCCTAATTTTCGGAATATTAGTCATGGGCTTGAACACTACTTTTCATCATTACAAACTCAACAAGGAAAAAGAGGCAATCCGAAATTCCGAAGGTTCGGAAAGCTAATTACAACAATACTTTCCGAACTAGTGATGCAAAAATTTGTGGTCCTTCAACAGGTTAGAGAGGATCGATGAGGAAAGCTAATCAAATATGTCCGAAGGAACAATCAGAAAAAGGAATTTTCTATAATGTGAGCGTAATAAGGGGGTAAAACACTATGCTCAAAAGAACTTTATCTGGTAATAAGTTAGTAGCTTTAGCAATTTTATTGGTGCTGCTTTCCGGGTTTGGGTTGGAAGTTTATTCAAAGGATCCAGAGTGGAAGGATAATAATATACCAGAAAAATGGAGGTTTGATTTAGAAGTTCCCAACCCTAATTCTAGTAAGGAGACGGTAAAGATTGCGGGGTATTTTTACACAAAAAGGGTTGCAGAAAAAGGATATAATACCAAATGGGAGGATTTGAGTGACAATATAGTCGATAATTTTCAAAAAGTAACGGAGCTGTACGGAAGTGGTGCAGATACTTTGTATATATGGATTGATCAAAGCAGCAAAAAATCCTTTCCGTTTGAGCTCAACAAGTTTGCACTGACACAAGGTTCTCAACAATATGGATGGAATAGTCACTTTAATATAAAAGCTTACAACAGTACCTTCCGCGTAGCTACTTATTGGGATATGGTACCCCGAGCACACTATCTAAGACCAGGAGTAGTCGCAAGGGGGTTACTATCAACACCTTACGGTATTGATCTTAACAAACCATTTACCATATGGTATGGGGATTACAGTGCAGAGCTAAATGCTGAGGGGCTTGATACGGAGAAATAACCTATCGTTGGCAATTACTTAATGCTCTGATTGGCCCATAAATCGAGTTTTATCTGCCCTCCGGACATTTATAAAGTGAGAGTTAAGTATTTCTTTATTCTTTCATAGAACATCAAGGATAGAGATATTTCGCTAGTAATTTTCCACCTCCGTAAATTTATTTCATTTAACTCCCGTAAAACGTGCTAGGTGTAGATGTTAAGCGTTGCCTTTTATCTCCACCCCCATCTCCCTTAAACGAGACAGAATAGTCGGAGGGGATACGTCCATCAGTTTAGCAATAGCTCGAGCAGATAGTCCTTTCTTTGTGTAGAGCTTCCTTATACGCTCCATATCGAGCTCCTTTTTCGGTCTGTGGAGTTTCTTGCCCTCTGCCCTGGCCCGCTCTCTTCCCGCCTGCATACGCTCTCTGATGATC
>CAZTJJ010000110.1:0-5626 GCA_964614065.1 uncultured Thermotogae bacterium | reverse complement strand
ATATATTTGAACCGGAAACGTTGATGACGGATAATAAATTTGTACGTTCGAGTGATCCGATTCATCTTAGGGTCCTAAATCAGTTGATGATACAGTCCTCTGAGCTAAGTAGTCAGCAAAACCCGCAATTCTTGCGCAAGTTGCCCTAATCTTCCCCCCGATTGGCGTTGTATAATCTACATATTACGGAGGTTTAATACCTCGCTGCTGATAATCTAGATCTCTTGCGCCCTCAGTACTTGATTTTATCCGGAAACCTGGTGCAATCTTATAGTACCATCGCAGTTATGGACTGGGTCAATTTCCGGTTATTACGTTGAAGGTTCTGTTTTTCATTTGTCTTTTACAAGCCCCGTTCCTTGGGGCGGGGTTCTTGACTCGGCTAATTTTGCAATCGAGGTGTGCTCGTTATGAAGGAAGCAATGTTCTATGAAAAGTGCGAAGGCAACAGCGTGAAATGTCACTTGTGTCCTTTCAACTGTCCGATTTCAGAAGGCCAGTCCGGGGTATGTAGAGTAAGGAAAAACATAGATGGGAAGCTTTACTCGTTGAATTACGATAAGCTGGTTGCAGCCAACCCGGACCCGATAGAGAAAAAGCCGGCGTATCACTTTGCACCCGGGACTCGGACCTATTCCATAGCCACACCTGGTTGCAATTGGAAGTGTAAGTACTGCCAGAACTGGAATATTAGTCAGGGCGAGATCAGGGGTCAGGAATTGACACCCGAGGAAATCGTCCAGAACGCCAAGTCAAGTGGTTGCAAAGGAATAAGCTATACTTATAGTGAACCGACAATATTCTACGAACTGGCTTACGATACGGCTAAACTGGCTAGTAGGGAGGGTCTGTATAACACCTTTGTTACTAACGGCTACATCAACCCGGAGCCGATAAAACAGCTAGCTCCATACCTGGACCAGGCTACTGTAGATTTCAAGGGTTCAGGGGACACGGAGTTTTTACGAAGTTTCTCCTCTGTTCCGGACGCTGAGCCGATTTACCGGGCTTTAAAAGAGTACAAAAAACAAGGTGTGTTTTTGGAGATAACCGACCTGATAGTCCCTGAGAGAGGGGATTCTATGGAGAAGGTCGAAGAGTTGGTTAAATGGGTAATTGACAATCTGGGGGCAGAAACTCCCATGCATTTTCTACGCTTTACGCCAAGGTACAAGGTAAAAGACCTTCCGCCCACCCCTGTTGACCTCCTGAAGGAAGCATATAAGATAGCCGAGAGTATGGGTCTCAAATACGTCTATCTCGGAAACGTACTAGAACACAATAACACTTATTGTCCCGAGTGTGGCGAGCTATTAATAAAAAGGCAAGGTATGCGCACTTTGAACAACAGAGTTGTGGATGGGAAGTGCCCGTCGTGTGGAACCGAGATTAACCTGGCAGGTCTCGATTATATCGAGTGACTTTGGTTGCACCTAAGCTAAGTCAAGAACGGGCCTGTAGAAAAACATTGGAATAGAAGTCTGGATTTGAAAAACGGAGATTGACCCAGCTCAGCACTCAATTCGCCCTGCTCATAACCTATCCAAGATATTTTAACCCATTTGTAGGGCGGCTTCCCTGAACTCACCCCTGTCAATTCTTTCAGGATCGTAGTAATCGAGTGGAAGATCGGACTTTGAGTGAACTATCAACTCGGCCAAACCTCTTCCTGCGGAAGGAGCCATCATGTATCCATGACCACTAAAGCCTCCCCCTAAATAGTGCCCTGGAACTTTGTACTCCCCTAAAAGTGGGTTCCCATCAGGACTCATCGCATAGTATCCTGCCCAGTGTCTGAGAATCCGAGCGTGCTTCAGACTGGGAATGATCGAGGAAAACTCCCTGCTTACCCGTTCCTCAAATTCTAATGTCTCCGTCATATTGTAAGTTGATGGTTCATCTTCCGGTGTCTTGACTCCACCTATGATTCCTCCACGCTCGGTTTGGGTCAGGTAAGCGTCCTGGTGTTTCATTGACACCACCATCGGCTTGATAGTTCCCTCTTTGAAGGGTTCAGTAATTATTGATTGGTGACGATAGGGCTCTACGGGTATCTCAATCCCCATCATCTTCCCAATTTTTGGTGCCCATCCGCCGGTGGCATTGACCAGGACTTCGGTTTGGTAGGTTTCTCCGGTTGTTTCGATTATCTTAACCTTTTTGTTTTCCTTTAGCGTTATTCCCGTAACCTCGACCTGTTGCTTTAAGTCCACTCCTTTTTCTAGGAGGTATTTCTTCAAACGGGTGATTACCTCAAATGGGTGAGCTTTACCGTCCTCGGGATTGTAACATCCGGCAATCACTTTGGTGGTGTCGATTAAATTACAAAGTTCTTTTACCCCGGAAGGAGAGAGAATTTCTGAGGGGACTCCAAGGGAGTTTTGTAATTTTTGCATCTTTTGGTATTGCTTTACTTCCTCTTGGGTATAAAGAAGGTAAAGATAACCAGTCTGGCGGAATTGGAAATCGAGCTTCTCTGAGAGCTTCTTCCAGGATTTTTCCGCTCGCTTCATCATCTTGATCGTCGGCGCATCAGCAAATTGAGCCCTAATTCCCGTACCACATCTGCCGGTTGACCCGCTGCCCACATAACTCTTTTCCAGTATGGTTAGGTTCTTAACGCCGAGTTTGGATAGATAGTACCCCGTCATCAATCCGGTGGAACCAGCCCCGATGATAACTACGTCTCTTTTTATCATTATTCTCCTTCCCCTCTTTCGCCGGCGGCAAACCTAAGTGGAACAGGGATTATGGGTGACCTCTCCCTGGGCAAGGCTATTTGGTCCAAGTCTCTTCCGGTCTGCCTGGCGAGAATCCTTTGAACCATGGGAAGACAGGTTCTTCCCCCGCAGGTACCCGTACCGATTTTAGTCTTTCGTTTTAGCAGTTCGATGGTGTTGTAACCGTCATTAATTGCTTCGATTATTTCTTCCTCGGTTACGTCTCTGCACCGACATATGATAACCTCACCATCGTTTGTTACTTCGCTCATTGTATCCTCCTGATATTTCGTACTTCGTGTGCGTATTCTTCGGGCACTTTTACGGTCACCGTAGAGGTATCCCCGGAGGATTGCTCTTTTGTCTTTACCTTCGTTACTTCCGCTTTGGTAACTTTTTCCCCTTTCCTGTTTAACCCTTCCACCTCTTCGCCCACTTTCGGTAGGTGAAACTCGTAGGGAATAGTTATTTCACAGCCCTCTTTCGAAGAACAATCGACCATAAATATTGCCAGTCCGGGGCAGTTTTCTACACATACGGAGCATCCTATACAGCTGTCGTAGTCGATTTCTGGGAAACCGTTGATATCGTCCATTGTAATGGCACCCACCGGACAGTTTTCGCTACAGGGGTTACAGGGTATCCGTTGTGGACACTCTATAACCGCCAGTGCTCCTTTGGCAAGCTCTTCTTGGGAGGGGGATTGTAGGTCTTTTTGTTTAAGGTATCCGTTCACCAACCAGTCCGGGATCTTTTCGTTTCTTGCCGCACTCATACTGTAACCTCCTTTAATCCTTCCCTGAGTGGTTTGTAAAACGGCCCGGCTCTTAAGTTTTTTAGTCTATTTTGTGAGTCTGAAATCAGCTTTCCTTCGGCCTCTTTACCCTTACCTATTTGTAAGGCAGCGTCCGCACCGGCTATGGCTCCTTCAAGCATCGCTGAAGTGGCCTCCTCTATGCCCGATGCGTCACCGGCCACGTATATGTCGTCTCTGGTTGTCCTCATCAGATCGTCCCGTTTTGGTACATACCCTCCAAGTTGAGGCTGAAGCTTTAACTCACATCCCGCGTGGTGTAGTAGCTTGTAACTTGGTGATAGTCCAACCGCCAGGGCCACTATGTCCACGTCGAATGTTTTTTTTGTGTCCGCCAGTGTCTTTCCGTCTTTATCTATTCTGGCGACTACCGCTCTTTTTACCCCGTCTTCTCCCTCTACACTTAGGACTTTGTGCTGGGTTAATATGGGGATTTCAAATCTTCTCACCTTTGCAGCGTGGACGAAGTAACCTCCTATCTTTGGAGCTATCTCCACGATGGCTTCCACATCGACACCTGCCTGTAGCAGTTGGTAAGTTACTATCAAACCTACGTTACCTGCGCCCACCATGAGGACTTTATTGCCGGGCTTAACCCCGTACACGTTCATCAGAGTCTGTACTCCACCAGCACCGTAGACTCCGGGCATGTCGTTATTGGGAAACTGTATCATATCTTCTGTAGCCCCGGTGGCCACGATAGTTTTTTTGGGCTTTACCTTTATGAACTTTTCTCTGTTTTTGTAAAGACCTACGGTATCTTGGTAAATACCCACCGCGCTGGTGCTGGTCATCGATTCGATATTGGGGTGTTTTTGAATTTCGTCAACCAAACTTTCTCCAATGGCCACACCTCTATTACCTGCTTCCTGTTCACTTGAACCAAAGAACTTATGGGTCTGTTTGATCAGTTGGCCTCCCAGAAAGGGATTTTCATCGACAATTGTCACCTCTGCTCCCCCATTCGCCGCGGTTAACGCGGCCTTCAAACCTGCAGGCCCTCCACCGACCACCAATACGTCAGTTTCTTTTGTGTCTAAAGAATCTTTGGCTTTGAGTGGTTTTGAGTCGGTAGGAAGTTCGGGGAAGCCGGTTTGTTTTTCTACTTTCATCCCTTCCTGTGCCAGGGTAATACAGGTTCTGACGTTGGGAATACCATCTACGGTCATCAAACAGGATGAACACTTGCCTATTGCACAGAACAGACCACGTGGTCTGTTCTTGTCACCACTTCTGCTCAGTTCAATGACCCCCTCGTTGTGTAACGCAGCGGCGATGGTCTCACCCCTTTTTGCGGTTATTTTCTTTCCCTGGTAGGTGAAGGTGATGGTTTTACCTTTGGGAAAAGAAAGGATGGGATGGTCCTCAATTCTCATCTAATTCACCTCTATAATGGTCAAAATACCTTACTGACGTCTCTTGGGTTGAATCTATAGGGAACTCTCAAAGGATGTATTTTCTTTAAGGACTTGTTGCTTGTTGGTAACTCGGTAAAAATGCAGCTTATACTGGTGAATGTTTTTGATACAGATTTTCTGTTTTGGCCTTCTCTTTAAAAGGCGTAAGAAGTGACTTTGTTGATTTGCTTCTCCGGAAGAAAAGTCAATGTAAGATTGTTTGACCCAGTAATCTGGATAATTTGTCATCTTATCTTCCCTCAATTAAGTACGATTGGCGGAACACTTATTGATATTTATCAGCTTTATCTCAAATTAGGTAAATCATAACTTTCCCCAACTAAGATTTACCTCAGAGTTCGTATTTCAACCATCTTGATCAATACGATTAAAATTCTAGTGTGAGTCAAAATGAAATTCAAATTGCGAGTGCGATTCTGTTTTTATCTTTAAGTGGATGTATTGATATCAAACTGGTGCTGGGTGCAGTTCTAGGGATTACTATTGAATGAGATGATTCGGTTACATTAACTGTGAAGGAATCAAGTTGATAAAGGAAGACTTACTTGGGTCTGACGGTCTTTGGAATTCTCTTTGTCAGGTTTAAGCGTTGATGTCTATAGCAAGTACCCGAAACATGAAGTGTAATACTGCTTTAGAGTCTCTGCCGAGATTCACTAGGTCGCCTCACTCGG
>CAZTJJ010000109.1:0-5646 GCA_964614065.1 uncultured Thermotogae bacterium | reverse complement strand
TGTATTTTATAATTTTGTGAGTATATTGACTATTCCGACTAAACGAAAACTTGGAGGTTACTATGCGAAAAACTGACGAGCTCGACACCGGAGAGGTTCTGGAGATAGCTAAAGAATTTGCAGGCGATAAAGAAATAGAAGACGTGGTAGTCGCTTCCACAAGCGGGTCAACCGGAGTAGCAGCCGCTGACGTTTTCGATCTTGCGAAGACGAATCTAGTCGTAGTTGGACATTCTACAGGATTCAATAGACCGAACGCCCAAGAGTTACAACAGGAAGCTATTCAGAAGATAGAACAAGCCGGGGGAACTGTTTTCGTGGGCCCCATGATCTTCCATAACCTAAATTCGGCAATTGGAGTCAAACAGGGCTTCTCCAGCAGCGATCTGGTAGCTGACACCCTGCGACTTTTTGGACAGGGAACCAAAGTAGCACTGGAATGTGTATTGATGGCTGCCGACGCAGGACTGATCGACGTAGGAAAAAACGTTCTATCCATTGCCGGTACGGATCGCGGGGCAGACACCGTTCTACTGATCCACTCCAGTAACAGCAAAGAATTCTTCGATTCTCGAATAAACGAGGTAGTAGCCAAGCCTGCTAAAACGGAGAACCTGATATACTATTAACTTTAACAAACTATAGTCGGAGGTAAACCACCATGAAAACTAAATTAGTAACATTATTTTTAATCCTGACTTTTGCGTTCACAGTAAGTGCAACAGAATTACAACAAGCTCAAGTAACGAGAGTCCTTAACGGAGACACCATAGAAGTAGAACTTTTCGATGGAGAGACCCAAAAAGTTAAGTACATAGGCATAAACACACCGGAACTATCTGGAGAACCAAAATGCTACGCTAAAGAGGCAACAGCTTACAACAAAACCTTAGTCAACGATAAAACCGTCTGGCTGGAATTTGACGTTCAAAAGAGGGATCAGTACTCCCGGCTGTTGGCCTACGTTTACCTCGACTCCAACGGTAACGCAATGGTAAATTCCATACTTCTTGCTCAAGGGTACGCTCAAGTCGCCACATATCCACCCAACGTTAAATACGTGGACCGATTTCAGAAACTCGAACAGGAAGCCAGAGAAGATGCGCGCCGTATCTGGAGCAAATGTAAAGGATTAAAGCCAGTTCAGGGAAACGATGAGGCTGAAACACAAGAAGTATCCGCCCCTGTAGCTATCACATGCATCCACTTTGACGCTTCCGGCAACGATCACAACAATAAAAATGGTGAATGGGTGGTACTCAAAGCTAATCAAGACATCTCCCTCAAGGATTGGACCCTATCTGACCAATCCGATCGAAGATATAGATTCCCAGAAGACTTCAGCTTACAAAAAGGCGAAAAAGTGAGAGTATACACCGGGGCTGCCGATGACCCCAGGAAGGACACGGGTTGCGCAGAAGACGCCGATTATGAGCTATTCTGGAACGCTAACAGGGCGATTTGGAATAATAGTGGAGATGTCGCTTACATAAAAAGAAGCGGTGAAACTGTCCTAACTTTTAGCTACTCGGGTGCTGGAAAAGAGGCAAAGAAATAACGTTTCACCCCCTGGCAGGAAGACAGACGCGGTGTTATCCTTAGCGATAATAGATTTGTGATCACGTTCTTTTAGGAATCCTCTAACTGAATGCCGCAGGAAAACTAGGGAACAACAAAAGAGAAGAAAAGAAAATCGGGTGGCAGTTCTATCAGAATATGATCATAATTCTTTATGGAAAAATCCTGATCTCCGTCAACAGGAGGAATTATTCATGAATCAAAAGAGATGGATAGGCTTGATTTTGATCGGAATTGGTATACTGGTAATCCTGGGCAATCTGGGAGTACTTGAGAACTTTTGGGGCTTGTTTGGAACTTACTGGCCAGTTCTTCTGATAATTGCAGGTCTCTTCAATGTTGTAAACAATCCGGCCGGCAAGATAGGCGGTTTTATCGTATTCATTGGCGGAGTGTTGCTCCTGTTAAACAACCTGGATCAGGTACAAATATTTACCCATATTACTTTTTGGCCAATCGTGCTGATCCTGGTCGGTATCTGGTTTGTCTTTAAAGGTGGACAGAAGGTAAATGTAATCAACAAGGATTCCATTAACTCAATCGCTTTCTTCTCAGGTAATAGCAGCAAGATAGTCTCCCAGGATTTCAAAGGAGGGAGCACAGTCTCCATATTTGGAGGATCAAATATCGACTTAAGAGAAGCAAAAATATCCGGGGTGGAAGCCAAATTTGACATATTTGCAATGTTCGGGGGCGCCGAAATCCACGTGCCGGAAGATTGGCAACTGATGGTTAAAGGCTTACCACTTTTTGGCGGACTGGACGACAAAACGAATCCTTCCCCTTCCGAAGGTGACTATGAACGTCCTACTCTCGTAGTACATTATCTGGTGCTGTTTGGAGGGGTGGAGTTAATGAACTAGACTCCCGCTACAATCGGGAGACGGGGGAATTTCCCCCTCCTTTTTGACCTCAACCTAAGGCAGGACTCTGCTCATTGCTATGTTTTCGATAGCTTATCCCAACTTCACTTGCTGACCATAGACCAGTCGCTTATTACACTTTGATTGCAGACCCTTAGCGGAGATCATGGTGGGCAATTATTACACAACTACCACGCATAGTTTTTGCATTTGACAAAAATTTACCAATCTGTAATACTTTTTTGACCTTAATTCCCGGATTTGAGAAGGAAGTTAGCGTGGTATTCCGAGGAGGCTGGCTGAAATAGTTACCCATACTACTTTAACTTTCACCAAGGATTTAATCTCCAGGTTTCCCCGTCTTCGCGACTTATTCACAGTCTTTTCTTTTGCCTTCTCGGAAGATTACTTAGCTCTTGCAATCGAGGATCTGTTTGATCCAACTGGTGGGTCAGTAAGTGATGGTCTAAACCAGAAGACACTAATTTAATTCTACTCCAGAGGTGTAGAGTATGAAAAAACTGTGCCCGACCTTGGTGTTAGTGGTGGTTTTATTACTAGTGATTTCACCTATAGCTCAGTCAACTATTAAGCGTACTCTCGACGGGGGTTACATTATCTGGGGTCTATCTACACCGTCTGACGGAGAACAGCAGGGTAGCCGGTTAATCAAGTTGAATGAAGACAAAAGTATCGAGTGGGCAAAAGCATACAAGAAAAGTTCTCGGGAAGAAATAAGCATAGTTTCGATTGATACCACCAAGGACGGTGAGTTTATACTTGTCGGCAGTTCATCAGTTCCCGAGACTAGGTTGCCGCAACCTTCACAGGCCCTGGTATTAAGGCTTGATCAAAATGGTAACCTGATCTGGCAAAAACAACTGAAAAAAGAGGCTTACCAGTGTTATCTTGGTTCGGTTATCCAGACCGAAGAAGGTGGGTATATAGCCGCTGGCCATATCGCTCCGGTGCCCCCAGAGGACACCAAAAATGCCGATATGGACAGCTGGGTGGTAAAATTAACGCGAGACGGCTCCGTGAAATGGCAGTATAGATATGATGGAGGCTCGGTTGATTGGGCCCATCAAATAATCCAGACCGAGGATGGTGGTTACCTGTTTGTAGGAGAAACTCCCGGGCCACAAGGTAAGAAAAGTTCCGGAGAGCTATGGGCGGTTAAACTTGACAAAAAAGGTTCGATTGAATGGCAGAAGACCTATGGAACACCTTACGAGATGGTTTATTTGTGCGTAGACGTTGGCTATTCAGCCATCCAGATGGAAAACGACGACTATCTGGTCCTCGGGACAACCAGATCATTTGGAACGGGTGGGGGTGCAGAGGGAGATATATGGATTCTCCGGTTGGATAAACAGGGCAACATAAAATGGCAAAAAGCCTACGGTGGGGTCTGCTTGGATACGTCACCAACTCTGATCGAGTCGAGCAGTGGAGGTTACTTGATAGGTGGCCATTCCTCGTCGTTTGCACCATGGAAAGATATTGCGATAACAGAGGAAACCTGCTATAACAAACAAATTTGGAATGGTTGGCTATTTGAGATCGACAAGCAAGGAAGATTGGTCTGGCAAAAAGTTTACGGGACAGATCAATATTGTGCACCTTCCGGCCTTGCCCAAACTACTGAAGGAGGATACTTAGTCGCTGGTCTCGTATCCCAACACTTCCGAATATTCCAAATTGATGAAAAAGGTAATCTGATCGGAGAGTTAGAGAAGTTGAACATCGCCTCTACCGACATCACTCCACAAATGACTACCGCAGAACCCGGAGAAACATCAATCAAACCAGAGCCCATTCAGGTGCACCTTTTAGATCTTGACTTGGAAGTGACTGCAACCGAGGTGGCTGATATCTTTTTGAACAAAAAATAATCCAAGAAAAGATAGCTCAAACTTGAAAATGGGAGGTCACCATCAAAACTAGAAACCTACAATTAGCAATATTGTCCTTACTTGTTTTCTCTTTTCTCCTAGCGACTGCCGGAACATCTTTCGGTCAGGAATTGGGAGGGGGAGTGAAACTGGTTGGAACTACACCATTTGTATTTGCAGAAGCAAAGCTGTGGATATTGGCTTTAGAAATAGGCGTGGGACCTGGTTTTTCCGAAACATCTAGTGCCCCTTTCTCTTTTTCTGGGATTGATCTTTCCTTAAGTGGAAAGATTTACCCTATCGAGATAATGAATTTTTCGCCTTATCTCGGTTTTGCCAATACGTCCTCAAATGGCGCTTACAACCAATCCAGGATGTTCGGAGGAGTGGAATTTGACTTTCCCGGTGAAAGTATGCCCTTATCTGCATTTGCTGGAGGCGGTTTGGTCTTCACAGAGGCTGAAGGTGCTGCCGGGTTGGGTTGGCATCTGGGAGTAAAGTACAGATTTGGTTTCTAAGAGATACGGAACGGCCCCGGTAAGGTTGGCATCCTGGAGAACCAACTGCCAGCGAAAGCAAAATCCAATTTTCCCAGGCAATCGAAGATTTCAAACTGATGGCCAAGGTGGAGGGTAGACCTTAAGTCTTTACGAATACGTATTTGAGAGGCTCTCAGGGCAGGCATCAGAGGAGGTGATAATCCAGAAAATAGAGTCCCGAGATATAATGAGATATCTCGCTTTCCTCATGGACGATGGCCTCAAAAACACTTCGGTGGCAATTCACTACCGGGTTCTGAAGGCTTTTTTCAACTGGCTGACCGAAGAGGGCGCAATAGAGGAGAGTCCCATGCAGGACATCAAGGAACCGAAAACACCGAATAAATTTCCCAAAGTCCTGGATGGGAAGCACGTGGACAGGCTACTACACACGGGCAAGAACTGGCGGAGAACCTGGGCCGGATATCGAAACTACACTATAATCCTCACATTTCTCGACACTGGCCTGCGGCTAAATGAACTGGTGAATATCGGGTTGGAAGATCTCAACCTAAGGGAAAGGTCTATCAAAGTCCACGGTAAAGGGGCCAAAGATAGGAAAGTATATTTCATTTTAACCCCCCTGATTTCTTAGTAAGAAATTACACGTAAGGCACTGAAGAACCTAATCATACAAGGGTAACTGTCTTTTGCAATTAGAAAAGCTTACATCCTATCTAATGATTGGGCATTGCTTAATAATCTTGCAACAGTTTAAGATCGTGTAGCATTTCGTGTGTAAAAGCCTCTAGAGAGTGACGGTAAAGTTGC
>CAZTJJ010000108.1:0-5816 GCA_964614065.1 uncultured Thermotogae bacterium | reverse complement strand
CCAGCATCAACCATTGGGAAGGGTATTAGCTGGATATCAGGTGTTAAAGTTGAGTCAAAGTGAGTAATCACCAACGAGAAGGGTGGCAGTGGTCCCTGGGCGATGTAGGCCAGGATATCAAGGAGCAGATCCAAAAGGCCGGATGGTGGCGCTCAGTAAGCGCCTACCGGCGTAGTCTAATCAATTCGATGGAAGATTAGTCCTAAACTCACCTCCCATTAGACCGTTACGGTCCTTTTTATTTTTGGTTAAGGGGGGTAAGATGAGTTAGATCAAAGTTGCACTTACTAGCTGAATCCAAGACTCACTTCCGTGGACGACATATCCGGGAGCATGAAGCTTTTTTGCTCAACTAGCCCGATTCAACCCATAAAAGCGTGATTAACGATATTTGGTGTAACAGATTCGCGAAAACTCCCTGACCCCGCTGTTAAGGGGAGATTAGCCAGTGGAGATTAATATCGCCCCTAAGATTATTAGAAGTGAAGGGCTTAACTTCTTTAAATTCACGTTCTCGATACCTTTTAGATATAGATGAGTTAAAATTACCGTAAATAATGGACCGACCCTTGTGAGCGATGCGACAATTGAAGCTGATAAATATTGAAGGGCATATATAATTAGGAGTGGGGAAATAAACCAACATAAGCTAGCAAGAACGAAAAAACCTATTTGCTCTTTTCGAATCCGTTGAATCTTTCGGGTAGACAAGATTCGATACAGGGTATATACTGCGCCACCCGATATAAATCTGATAAAGAGACCTTGCAGTGGGGTTGTTCCTGGCTCCAAACCCGCTTGTTGTAAGATTGGTTGAATGCCAACCATTACGATTGCATAAGCTGGAAAAATTAAGTCCTTATAATCAATTCTGTGGGCTGTTTCAAAAAGTTGCGTTCCTTTACCTCGCGAAAAATAAGAAAGCAAAGAAGCCCCGAACACGATTGAAAGCGTACCTAAGCTTGCTTGAACGGAAATGGTTTCTTGTAGGATCACTGCTTCCACAAAGACTGTGACGAGCGGACTTGCAGACACAAAGGCGTGAGTTTCTGACGCACCAATTGTTTCCGTTGATAGAGAAAGCGCAACCCGGACGAGAAGGCCACCACCAAAAATACCTGTAATGACAAATGGGAGGCTGCCAATTATCGTTAACCCGTGAAACCCCGTACCCATAATCCACAGCAAACATCCACTAAGAAAAGAACCTATTAAAACGCTTGAAAGAATAAAAAGTTGATAATCAACATTCTCCAGGCCCCGTTTGATTGAAACATAACCACCGGCAGAACCAAGTGCCGAGCCAAGGGACAAAATGACTCCGACTAACATATGTAAACCTTCCTGTTAGAACGTAAGTGTATAAGAATTACACACGTTGTTTCTAACATTTTCTTTTCAGTGCTTACCAACTATCGAGTTTTTAGTTCACGAAAACAGTTTCAGCAGCGGACCGAACGATGAAAGAACCAAATCAATAGCCGAGACAGAATTCGTTCAAGAAACGGAGGACAAATCGATGATCATAAATATTTATCAAACCAGCTTAATATTTCTTCTAGTCTATTAATCCGATTTTTGGGCTTTCCGCTTCGACTTAGGTCGTGGTTTTCTCCTTTAAAGATACATAGCTTGGCTGTAACGTCAAAATACTTAAGCGCTGTGAACATTTGAATGCTTTCAGACATACGACAACGGTAGTCCTCCCGAGAGTGGATAAATAAAGTTGGTGTGCTAACTTTGTCAGCATATTTTAAAGGGGATCTTTCCCAGAGCTTTTTGTGATCTTGCCAGGGGTTACCATCTTGCTGGCCTGCTACATAGAAGTATCCGATATCGGTAGTACCAAAGCTTGTAATCCAATTTGAAATACCTCTACAGGAGACCGCCGCTTTAAATCTATCTGTATGCCCGATAATCCAATTAGTCATTAATCCACCGGAGGACCCTCCTGTAACACCAATCCTGTCTTTATCAATAAAGGAGTACTTATCTGTAACGGTATCCACCACCTGCATTAGATCTAAGTAATCCTCCTTCTTCTCGTACGTTCCTGAGGTGTTGGAACATATTACGATGTAACCCTGGTTCGCCAGTAGTTGTAATTCGTGAAAGTACACCTCTCCATAAACTGTTTTACAGCCGCTGTGGACTTCCAATATGGCTGGATAAGCGCGTTTGGCGTCAAAATCGGGTGGTTTAACGATCCAGGTATGAATCTCCCCGTTACGATTGACCGTAATGTGTTCTAGAGGAGAATACGAAGACTCAGGGTAAGCATTTTCGTTTATGGAGGTAATCTTCTTTTCCTGTCCTTTTGCTGAAAGTGTATATAATTCCTGGGGTTCTCGTTCCGTAAGTTTTACGTAGACGATTCGTCCGTTTTTCACGTCAAAACTATCTACAGAACCATTGTCCGGACTTAACTTTTCTGAGTTACCCGAGTCGTCAAACGAAATCAGATTTGACGAGTAGCCGCGCGTGGATACAAAATAAATTTTGCCATCAGCGGTCGTACTAGATTGACCTTGACCAAGCCTGACGTCGGACCTGACGCAATTCTCCATCGATTTCCCCCAGTTAGGGGTAATCTTTGTCAATTCCCTATCGAGGACATCGATGGTAAACAGTTGGTTGTTGTCGCTGATCAAGATATTTTCTTTGTCCGTGGAGGAGACAATTAATGTAGTGTGATCAAGGAACTCGACAAGGGTAAATTGTTTATCCGAGTCGATTAATATTTCCGCTTCTGGGTTATCTTGTTGCAGAGATACGATAAATAGATCATTTGTTATCGATAGTTTGTCTTCGTACTCATTGGCAACATATACAACCTTATTCTTACTGATGGCGTACTCTCCCACTGTGACATACCTGGGGGTAAGATCTTTTATCTCGTCGGAGTCTGGGTTATATAAAAACAGGTGATATCGTTTCTTGTTTGTGAAACCTTTGCCATTTGCCCAAAAAGGTATTTCGTCAAGACTATGGTAACCCTCCTGGGTACTATCCTCGGGGCGTGTGGAAACTAGTGCCTTGTAAATTAATTTCCCGTTACACCATTTAAAATCTTCTACCGGGTGAGGAACTGAGAATTCTCTTTTCGCTTCCCCAGCTTGAATTCCTAAACGGTAAAAGGCTGTGTGATCTTTTTTTGTTGGATCCTTAATGCCGCGGTCTGAGATAAATATTATATGTTCGTCGTTTAGCCAGTCGAACGGCCCATCCTTGTTCGAGGTAGTTAGTTGTCGTGTCTTTTTGCTTTCCAAGTTGGCCAACCAGATATTCGTGTCGTAACCTTCCTTCTCGTCATTTGAATCTTTTACCAGAAACGCAGCCCTCTTCCCATCCCGTGATAAAATAGGGTGAGAGAGAGACTTAAATTTTAGTATCGAATCCGGTGTTAATTTACCCATAGGGATATCGTCTCCTTCTTACTTAATAATGAATATACAGATCTCTTGTCGAAAGTTGTCCAGCACGCTTAATCGTTGGAAGACTTGAAGATATTCCCCGTAATTTGGAATTGGTTAACCCTGTTCTAAGTTTTTTAGCGACGGATCCATCAAATCACGAATCCCATCACCGAGCAAATTTATCCCTAATACAAACAGGAATATTGAGAGACCCGGAAATACCACGGGCCACCAATATCCTTCAATTAGGCGTTCTTGACCTAGTGCTACCATCCTTCCCCATTCAGTTAAACCAGCAGGAGCAAGGCCAATAAACGACAGGCCCGCTATTGCCAGTATGATGTTTCCCAGGTTTAGCGTGCCTTGAACCAAGAGTGGTGAAATGGAATTAGGAAGGACATGCCGTATCATAATTTGACGGTCGTTACAGCCAATTGCCTCCGCGGATTGGATATATTCTGTGGCGCAAGTCTCTAACACCGCTGAACGTACTATTCGGGCGATCCGCGTCCAACCAACAACTATTAGGGCGATAGCAATTGAGTTCATTGATACCCCCAATATCATCGCGATTGGCATGGCCAGAATTAGCATGGGAATGGAGAGAAACAGGTCGGTAATCCGCATCAAAGTTGTATCTATCCAGCCGCCAAAATAACCTGCTAGCGCCCCTACCAACGTTCCGATAACGATTTGGATAATGCCAATGATAAATGCGTATTGAATTGTAATTCTTGCTCCCCACACTAACCCGTAAAAGATGTCTCCCCCTGTAGTGGTTGTCCCCAGCAGGTGACCATGCGTGCCCGGTGGGACTAGAATGTTTGACCAATCTCTCGGCATTTGATATGGCCGTCGTGCATTTGAGGAAGTAATTACAGGCGCGAAGAGGGCGATTAAAACAAAGATTAGTGTGATGAAAGAACCTAGCATCATCAAGCGATTTCGTTTTATACGGCTGATCAATTTTAGCCAGTAAATCTTTTTTTTGAGCAAAATTCCTCACCTTCACCTTGATAAAGAACTAGGACCTATTTAGAAAATAACGCAGATCTCAATATTTTAATCAAGCCGGACTTTTGGATTTATGTATCCATAAGAAATATCGACAAGTAGGTTCACGACAGAATAGATAACGCCCACTAGTAGAACGTAATTCATAATTGCGGCAGTATCATTATTCTTAATGGCCTTCACCGCCCACGAACCCAGGCCTGGCCAGGAGAAGACTGTTTCAGTAAGCACAGAACCCATCATTAGCCCACCAAAGGTGAAGCCAATGACCGTAATAGTGGGCAATAGCGCGTTTTGTCTGATATGCTTCATATTTACTATTTCCTCGCGGAGTCCTTTAGCGCGTGCCGTTCTGACGTAATCCTTTTGCGCCACTTCTAGTACACTGGACCGCATCATTCTCGTAATTAAACCGAGACAATAATATCCCAGTGTAATTGTGGGAAGGATTAAATGGCGAATAGCGTCGACAAATTGTCTCCAACTCCCGTTAATCACCGCATCAAGAAGATAAAAATTCGTGTGGTGTTGACTTAGGGGCCATATTTTGGAACTATAGCGACCGAGCGGTAGCCACCCGAGATCTACATAAAAGAAAAGTAAGAGGACCAACGCTACCCAGAAAAGCGGTAAAGAAAAACCGGCTAAAGCTGAAATCCTGGTAACTTGGTCAACGATAGTTCCTTTCCGTATTGCAGAAACGAGACCCAGCCTTACCCCAAGGATTACCGCGAACAATAGAGATGTTAATGCCAACTCAAAAGTTGCGGGAATCTTTTTTGCAAAAGCTTGTAAGATCGTCGACCGAGAACTTGTCGAATATCCAAGGTCAACGTGAACCAGACGATTCAGGTAAGAGAAATACTGGACGATATAAGGGCGATTGAATCCATGTTTTTCTCGAATTCTTTGAACTTCGCTCGGAGATAAGTCCTTGGTATAATACATTGCAGCTGGGTCGCTAAACACATGGGTGATTAAAAATACAACTATGGTTAATCCAATTAAAATAGGCAGAAAAAGTAATACTCGCCTAATAACGAAAGTTAACACTGTTCTTTCCCCCTCCTATAATTCCGATAGTGATCAACCGTCAATACCTCTAACAATGGCTTGAATGCAATCAGCTTATTTCTTCTAATACTTGTTCCAGTTTGTTTCGTTCCTGTTCGTTGTAGGGTGTCAACGGAAATCTTGGCGCTCCTCCGTGGAGTCCTCTTAGATCTAGAGCTGCTTTGATTCCCGCCGGGTAACTTCGTTTTACTAAAATATTGATAAGTGGGATCACTTTTTCCTGTTGGATTTTTCGTGCGGCTTCTAAGTTCCCATTTTGCCACTTGTCGTAAAGCTCGAGCATAAGTTCGGGAGCAACTGCCCCAGAAACGG
>CAZTJJ010000107.1:0-5942 GCA_964614065.1 uncultured Thermotogae bacterium | reverse complement strand
AAGCACGTTTGACAATCTTTCTTGCTTCCGTTAGAATAAAGGTTAAATTTATGAGTATTCAACCTGTATACTGATATTATGTTAATTCTTACCGAGCTTCAGAAAAACAACGATATTTACTCAACGTTGCGGGATAGGATCATCTTTGTAGACTACGAACCTGGCTTCCCCCTCAGTGAGCAGAAGGTGGCTAACGAATTCGGCTGCTCTCGCATGCCAGTGAGGGAAGCTCTGATTCTGTTAAAAGTCGAAGGATTGGTAACTGTTGTAGCAAATCAGGGAACTTACGTAAGCCAGGTAAGCCTCCATTACTTAAAGGATAACTTCATTATCAGAAGTAAACTGGTGAAAATACTCGCCAAGTTAGCTGCGGAAAAGATCACCAAAGAGCAAATAGACAAGCTAAGAGCAATTACCAAAGAAATACAAGCGGAGGAAAATTATATCGCTCTTATGAGATTGGATTATCGGTTCCATCGAGTATTACACGAAGCTGCAGGCAACGAATGGTTATCGGGCATTTTAGATATGTTACTCGGCCATGCAGTTCGTAGCTGGATAATTAATCATTCACACGACAGAAGCTCTTCGGCTCCTTTTATCTTATCAAACTTCGAAGAATTAACGGAAGAACTTGAGACAGGCAACGTAAGCAAAAGCACAGACTTATTAGTTGATCATGTACAATTTTCTCTAAAATCGTTAAATCAATTTATCGAAGGTTTCAAGACCGTGCTTTAGACTGTCAGTTCTCAAATTTAAGGAGGCTAACAACAAGTGTTGAACAATTTAATCCTTAATAAATTCCACTGTCAACGAAAGCCCTGGAGGTATTTATAATGTCCATGAGAATATCCGAGCACCCAATTCTTGAAGAAAAAAGGGGGGAAGAAATTACGTTTACCTTCGAAGGCAGTGAGCTTACGGGTTACGAGGGTGAAACGGTCGCAGCAGCCTTGATTGCAAATGGAATCAAAGTATTTCGGCATAGCCCGAAAGATAACAGGCCACGAGGCCTTTTTTGTGCTATCGGTAATTGTTCCTCCTGTTTGATGAACGTTAATGGAAAACCTAACGTGAGAACTTGCATGACCCAATTAAAGCAAGGAATGGAAGTTAGGCGGCAAAAGGGTAAAGGAAAAATTATAGGAGGAAATTGATGTTAACTACAGAAATTGCCGTCATCGGCGGGGGGCCAGCTGGCATGAACAGTTCACTGGCCGCCGCAGAGCAGGGAGCAGAAGTTACCCTGCTGGACCGAAACTGGGAGTTGGGCGGCCAACTGGTAAAGCAAACCCACAAATTCTTTGGATCTGAAAACCAATACGCCGGAGAAAGGGGAATCGATATAGCCAAAATACTAGCGGAAAAAGTCCAAACAAATAACCGGATCAGTGTTAGGAACAACTCCGACGTATTAGGCATCTATCATGATGGGGTTTTGACTTTTAAGCAGGGAGACAAATACAAAAAGCTATCGAGCAGGCAGACCATCGTAGCTACGGGCGCAGCTGAAAAATTCCTGCCTTTCATAAATAACGACCTCCCAGGTGTATATGGTGCCGGTGCCGTTCAAACTCTTATGAATCAGCAGGGCGTTTTACCGGGAAAGAGGGTATTGATTATCGGAGGAGGAAATATCGGGTTGATAGTCGCTTACCAGCTTCTTCAGGCAGGAGTATCAGTTGAAGCAATTATTGAAGCTCTACCCCAAGTAGGCGGTTATCAAGTACACAAGGAGAAAATAGAGAGGATGGGTGTGCCAATTTTGACCTCCCATACTATTAAGAAAGCTTACGGTGAAGAAAGCGTCGAAGGTGCGATAATCGGAAAGATAAATCCTTCGTGGGAAATTATCGAAGGAACAGAACGTGATTTAGAAGTGGATGTAATATGTCTGGCTGTAGGCCTCTCTCCACTCGTCGACCTCTTGTATCCCTTAGGGGTCGAATTGACTTACGTCCCAAATCTGGGTGGTTTTGTCCCAAAAAGAAATGAATATCTTGAAACTACAATCTCGGGATACTTTGTTGCTGGCGATTGCTCCGGAGTAGAGGAAGCGAGCAGTGCAATGATGGAAGGAAAAATAGCGGGACTGTCCGCCGCGAACGGGATCAGCTATTCAAAAAAGTTCAAAGAAAAGGTTAAGGAAAGTAAAGAGGAACTAAAGAAGCTTAGAGCTGGAGAAGTAGCTCGAGAAGTACGGGCTGGCTTAAAGGAGGTAAGCATAAGCAAATGAATACGGAAAAAATCAATGAGAAAATCGAAAACGAAGTTAGTAAATTCCTGCCTTCGAAAAACCAAAGACAGGAAGGGTCCTATGCAGTATGCGAATGCCATCAGGAAATACCTTGCAATCCCTGCGTTACCTCATGCCCAACCGGTGCCATTACCCAGGAAACCATAAATTCCACTCCAGACATAGATTTTGACCAATGCGTCGGCTGTAGAGAATGTGTTACCGCTTGCCCAGGCTTGGCGTGTTTTGTAATAGACGAGACCTACTCGGAGACTCAGGCCCTACTGCATATTCCCTATGAATTCCTTCCATTACCAGAAGAAGGTGATATTGTTCAAGGTTTAGACAGAAAGGGAAACGAGGTAACTGAGGTTGAAGTCAAGCGAGTCGATGATCGGGAAACACTTAACGGAAGCAACGTCGTCACCCTGATTACCCCAAAGGAAAAAGTCCATCAAATAAGAAATATTAAATTGTTAGGAGGTAAACGTGGTTGAGGATAGAACATATCTCTGTCGTTGTGAAGATCTGACAAAAGAAAAGCTCCACGAGATACTAGATAAGTATGACGATATTTCCATGGAAGAGATCAAGCGGATAACCCGGGCGACAATGGGTCCGTGTCAGGGCAGAACGTGCAAAGAACTAATCGCTCGTGAAATAGCAAAATACAGGGATGAGAACCTCGAAAAAGTGGGGCTACCTTCCTACCGCGCACCGATAACCCCGACCAAGCTCGGTGAAATAGCCCGGAGTGAAGAGAATGATGGATAGTGCTGACGTAGTGGTTATTGGCGGTGGTTCGATAGGCTGTTCTGTAGCATACAACTTGGCAAAAACCGGAGTGGAAAATATTGTACTGGTAGAAAAGAATTTTCTAGCCAGCGGAGCAACCGGAAGATGCGCAGCGGGAGTAAGACAACAATGGGGGACAAGAGAAAACTGCCTGGTGGCAAAAAGAAGCATCGAGTTGCTCAAAGACCTGTCAGTAGAGCTAGACGCGGAACTGGACTTCAGACAGTCAGGATACCTGCTCATTGCCTCAAACGAGGAAGAAAGGGATCAGCTAGAAACAAACATGGAGCTCCAAAATAGTCTGGGCATCCCTACTAAAGAACTAACATTGGCAGAAGCCGAGGATCTGGTTCCATATCTTGATACCAAAGACGCGAAGCGCGCATTTTTTTGCGGCGAAGACGGACATTTAGACCCGTTCAAAACGACTTTCGCTTACGCACGGGCCGCCGAGCGCTTGGGTGTAGAGATTAATACTCACACAGAAGTAACTGACATCGTTTACAAAAATGGGATAGAACAAGTGGTAACCAACAGGGGCAGTATCTCTACGGATTTGGTCGTCAACGCTACCGGTCCAGGCACTAAATACATTGGAAAAATCTTGAATCTGGATCACCCGGTAGAACCGGAAAGACACCAAATATTAATAACTGAACCTCTGGAAAACATGCTCGGCCCGATGGTTATATCCTTTCAACACAATTCTTATATCCAACAGGTTCCTCACGGAGGTTTTATCATGGGCTACGGTAACCCGAATGAACCCCATTACGTAAACTACAAGCATAGTTGGAGATTTCTGGACAATATGGCAAAAAAGGCAGTTCAACAACTGCCAGTGCTCGAGGACGTTAGGGTGGTTCGGCAGTGGGCAGGCCACTATGGGATATCCCCTGACGGACAACCTATCCTTGGTACCGTGCCGGGATACGACGGATATTACTTGGCTTGCGGTTGTGGCAAAGGTTTTATGTTTTCACCGGCAATAGGAGAAGGAATGGCAAAGTTAATCACGGGTAAAGAGCTATCCATCCCTATAGAAAAAATGAGTATCGAGCGCTTCGAATCTGGAGAGTTGATTTCTGAACCCGCGGTCGTCTAATTAAATTACTTCAATATTTAGGAGGTCCACCATGGCTTGGAAGATGAAAGTTTTAAGAATTGATCTCGCAAAGCGTGACTATAGAACCGGAGAACTGAACGAAGACATTGTAGAGAAACTCATGGGCGGACGAGGAATTGCCTCGTACATACTTTGGGACGAGCTTGAGGGAGGAGTTGACCCTCTTAGCCCTGACAACAAGTTGATCCTTGCCACAGGGCCGCTAACTGGTTTACCCATACCTTCGTCGGGTAAGCTGGTCGTAGCTGCCAAAAGTCCATCTACTTCTACCTACGGCGACGGTAACATTGGCACGACTGCATCCCCACAACTTAGAAAGGCAGGCTACGACGTAGTGATATTTGAAGGTGCCTCTGAAAAACCCTTACATGTCCATATCACAAATGATGGCGTAGAATTCAATGACGGGGGCGACCTGTGGGGGAAGGATACATTTGAAAAAGAAGAAATATTAGTAAACAAATACGGCGAATCAACCGGGAGACTAGTCATTGGGCAGGGTGGAGAGAACCTAGTTAACTATGCCGTCGTCATCTCCCAAAACGGCAGAGCTGGTGGTAGAACTGGAATGGGAGCGGTCATGGGTTCTAAGAAGCTCGCTGGTATAACGATAAGAGGCGACAGCCAACCCGAAATCCACGACGAGAAACAGCTAAGAGAACTTACAAAGGAAGCTTACAAGGATATCTCAAAGAAAGAGGGATACGAATTTTGGACCAGACAAGGCACCATGCAAGTCTTCACCTACTGTAATGAGAATTCAATCCTCCCGACTCGAAACTTCAGTGAAGGACAGTTTGGTGATGCAGATAAAATCGACGGTTCCGCGATGGAACAGGAGAAAGTTGACAGGAGAGGTTGCCCCAACTGCAACATGCAGTGCGGTAACGTAATTAAGGATTCTACGGGTAAGAACTCTGAACTCGATTACGAAAACGTGGGTATGCTCGGGCCCAACCTAGGCATGAACAATATGCAGCAGATCGGTACGCTGAACAGACTCTGTGATGAATATGGACTTGATACTATTTCTACAGGGTCATCAATTGCGTTCGCCATGGAGCTAGCCGAGAAGAGAATACTCAACGAAAACCTTGGATTTGGTGATTTTGAAGCCGCCAAAAGGCTAATCAGACAGATTGCCGAACGTGAAGGCCTCGGAGACAAGTTAGCTGAAGGTACCAAGAGAATGGCAGAAAGCATTGGCCAGGGGACGGAAAAGTTCGCGATGCACGTGAAGGGGCTGGAGATATCCGCCTATGACTGTCACACCCTGCCAGGAATGGCACTTGGCTATGGAACAAGTCCGATTGGCGGACACCACAAAGATTGCTGGGTGATTGGTTGGGAGGTAGAAAACGATAGGTTTGGCTACGGTGATCGCAAGATTGAGGAAGTCATAAGCTTACAACGTAAGCGAGGGGCGGTCTTTGAAGCCTTTACAGTGTGCAGGTTACCATGGGTCGAGCTAGGTTTTTCGCTCGATTGGTATGAAAAATTCTTTGAGGCAGCAACTGGAGATTCACTAACCTGGGACGACTTTAACACCATAGCCGACAGAATTTACACTCTAATACGATCTATAACCTTACGAGAACGGGGCGATAAATGGAGCATTGAACAAGACGTTCCACCCGAACGATGGTTCGCAGAACCACTTAGCAAAGGCAAATTTAAGGGTAAAACCCTTGATAAGGAAAAATACATGGACATGCTAACCAGGTATTATGCCAAGAGAGGATGGGATTCGTCAGGCATACCCAAACAGGAGACGTTAGATAG
>CAZTJJ010000106.1:0-5948 GCA_964614065.1 uncultured Thermotogae bacterium | reverse complement strand
TTTCCAGGAACTGAACCTGGTTCCAACTCTCACTGTTTTTGAAAATATTTTTCTGTCTCACGAAGAAAAATTTGGTCAATTGGGTTTACTTAATAAGAGAAAGATGTTTTCAGAGGCAGAACGTTACCTCGATATGTTTAACCTGGATATAGACCCCTCTAAACCTGTGGATAGATACTCCATGCATGAGCGGCAAATGTTAGAGATTATTCGTGCTTTTGTCGTTGCCGACATGTATGGTGTTGAAACTCCACTAATATTGTTGGACGAGCCAACAGCCGGTCTTCCTGATGAGGAGCGGCAGATTCTGTTAGATAAAATTCATACTTTCTCCGAACGCGGCGTTTTAGTCTTTGTGTCTCATCGTCTCTCCGAGCTGATGGCTCTTTGTGATAGAATTGCTGTCATGAAAGATGGACGATTGGTTGGTGAAGTTATTCCTGCAGAATCTACTGAGGCCGAAGTAAATTCCCTGATGGTTGGAAGAGACCTCAGTGAGGACTTCTACAGGGTGAACGAGCAAACAGAGGTTGAAGAATCAAGAGACGTCGTGCTGGAAGTCAAGGGTCTCACTGTTCAGGACGAATTTGAAGATATTAGTTTCGAGCTGCGAAGAGGTGAAATCCTTGGAATAGGTGGTCTTCATGGTTCAGGGAAAAAGGACCTCGGAGAATTACTTTTTGGGATTGGGAGTCCGGATGAAGGAGAAGTTAAGATACATAATGAAACCATTCGTGATTTTGCCATTGAAAATATCACCAAGTTAGGTGTCGGGTACGTGCCCAGTGAGAGAAAGGAGTATGGTTTAATAGACTCTCAAACGGTTACCTGGAATATTAGTATTTCCAGTTTGGAAAAACTGAAGAGAGGATTCTTTCGAGTTTTAAACTCTTTAAGAGAAGAGGAGCTTGTGGAGGACGCAATGGAGAGATTTCGGGTTAAAGCTAGAAAGGATGACCTTTGTTTCTCTCTTAGCGGAGGTAATCAGCAAAAAGTAGTCTTAGCAAAGTGGATGGTAAAAGATCTGGATATCTTGATACTCAATAACCCAACTCAAGGAATCGACGTGGGTGCAAAGGAAGAAATTTATACCTTTCTCAGAGAAATGGCGAGTCAGAATCTGGCCATCTTATTAATTACTGATGATTTGCTTGAGTTAATTGGATTGAGTAATCGAATTATTGCCAAGAATGCCGGAAGAATAGCAGCAATAATAGATGCTCAACCAGGTCATAAACCGTCCGAGGAAGAACTTATTGAACACATGATATAATGGATATTTGAGGTGTCCGACCGATGATGAAGAAAATAGTTAATGATCCACACGACGTTGTAAAAGAGATGTATCAAGGAATGGTTAAGGCATTCCCTAATTTAATTTCACTGGACGAAGCTAATAACGTAGTGTCTAGAGCAGAACTCGATGAGAACAAAGTTACGCTAATTAGCGGTGGAGGGAGCGGGCACGAACCTGCCCATGCTGGCTTCGTTGGTGAAGGAATGCTGGATGCAGCTGTAGCTGGAGATGTTTTTTCATCTCCTTCGATTATGCAAGTCTATAGTGCAATTACAAATAATGCTTCGAAAAAAGGGACTTTGTTAATTATAAAGAACTACACCGGAGACGTGTTAAATTTCGAGGGCGCAGCCGACATGGCTGCCGATGATGACATCTCGGTGGAGACTGTTTGTGTTAACGACGACGTTTCAATAGAGGATCCGGCAGACAGAAGGGGAGTTGCTGGCACCCTCTTTGTTCATAAAATTGCCGGAGCTCTAGCTCAGCAAGGGGCGGATTTACAGGCCGTTAAGAGCATTGCTGAGAAGGTAATTGATAACGTGAGGACCATGGGAGTGGCCTTGAAACCCTGTACGGTTCCCGCAAAGGGTGAACCTACCTTTACTTTGGCTGACGACGAAATGGAACTCGGCGTTGGAATTCATGGTGAAGCAGGTGTTTCTCGGGAAACGATCACTTCTGCAAAAACCATTGCCGAAGAGATTATCGACAAAATATTGGCTGACATGCCTGTTCAAGCGGAAGAAGAGGTTGCCCTTTTAGTCAATGGCCTGGGTGGAACGCCCTTACAGGAGCTATTTATACTTAACGACGAGGCTAGAACTATATTGGATAGACAGGATATCTCTGTTTACAGAACCTTTGTGGGTAACTATATGACCTCACTAGATATGGCGGGTGCCTCGCTTACTATTCTTAAGCTCGATGGGGAGTTGAAAAAACTACTCGACGCCCCGGCCGATACCATCTCGTGGAAGTTGTAACGACATCCATAAATACTGATGAACATGATCTTTTACTTGGAGGTACTACGGTGAACAAGTTGAGTACACAGGATTTTAAGGACATCATTCACGTTACCATAGATTCAGTTATAGCGAATGAGAAATATTTTTGCGAACTTGATTCGGTCGCCGGAGACGGTGATTTCGGGACTTCTCTTGCCTCAGGATTTCGTGCAATTGAGTCGAATTGGGACTCACTAGACGATGGAGATATCGGTAAGTTTCTCCTCAGTTGCAGTAAGATTTTGATGACTAACTGTGGGGGTGCGTCAGGTCCGATATGGGGAAACGCTCTGAGGAAGGCGGGCTCTTACGCAAAAGGTACAACAAGTGTGAATCTTCAGGAACTTGCGGAGCTTATGGATGCGATGGTTGCTGGGGTAAAGAAAGTGGGAGGAGCGGAGTTAGGAGATAAGACGTTACTGGATGCTCTTATTCCGGCGGCCAAATCTCTAGAAGAAAGTGCGGAAGATGGATCTGAGTTAAAAGAAGCTATTGAGAAAGCGGTGGACAAAGCAGACGAAGGTGCAGAAAACACCAAAGAGATTGCTGCGAAAAAGGGAAGAGCTCGATATTTAGGGGATAGAAGCATTGGTAATTATGACCCGGGCGCAAAGGCAATTTCGGTTTTGTTTAACGATATCAGGGACGAACTTTTTTCGGGTGAGTAAAACAGCATGAAAAGACTTTCTGTCAAGTCGGATTTTTTGGTGTCGGTCTTTCTGGTCAGCATACTGCTAACTTTGTCGTTTTCATTTGCTGGTAATTGCATCTGGCTGGATCCATATCTCAAAAAGGTGGATACGACCGAGGTTAAAAGAGTTGAGATAGAGGAGTATAGATTTAAAGACGGCTCCTGGGAAAAAGTGGACACAATGACTGCGGTTTATGGTCAACAGGGCCATCTGTTACGTGAATCCCGACACACGGCAGCTGGAACCCTTCAGTTTGATTCTTCCTATAAATATGAGGGAGGTAATCTGACTGAGGTTATAGCGAAGAGAAGGCGACAGGGTAAAATCGTTAATAGCAGATACGTTTATAGTTACGACCACCGCGGAAACCAGATCGAAGGTATAGGGTATGCTGGTGATGACTCAGTTATTTCCCGACATACTGCGGAATATAATAAAGACAATGAGGTTACACAGGAGATGCACTACCAGTCAGGTAACGCGGTTAGTAAGTATATAGCTGAGTATGACGGCGATGGCAATTTGGTTGAAGAAGCTAAATATAAAGTTTATCAGTACAAAGGATCGGATCATTACCAGCAACAATATAAGTACGAATACAGCTATGATTCTGATTCTAATTTAACAAAAGAAGTTAGCTACAAGGAAGAGGATTCCATTGAATACACTCACACTTACAAATACGATGAAAATGGAAACATGGTAAAGGGTGTAAAATATGCTCCGGACGGCTCTCTCAAATCCCGGTATGAAGCAGAGTATCAGGGCGGTAATCTGGTTCAATTTGTAAAATACAATTCAAACGAAGATATCACTTCTCATCACGAAGCTGTCTATAATAACGATGGAGAACGCATTAAGGAATACAGCTACCTCGGAGATAAGAAGGTCTTAATTTACGCGGCAAGATACGACGCGGATGGTAACCTGCTTGAAGAAGCACATTACTCAGACGAGAGTGATGATAAGGATGCCCTGGAGTACAAGTACGTCTACGAGTATGACTCCCATGGTAACGAGGTAGAAGAAACGTATTACGTTTATTTCGAGGATCTAGAGAAGTGGAAGCCGATTTCGAAACAGGTGAATAAGATTACGTATCTATAATACTGATAGTAGGTCAAGGAATTTTCCTCTGTCACAGTTCAGTCCAGGACATTGACCTTACAGATCAAACCCTAGGGACGAATCTCCCTCTATCTATGATGGTTAGTACTTGTGAAAATTGGTACTCGTGTAATACTAGATGGATACATTGTCGATGTTTCTGTTTAGCCTGAGTTCGAAATAATTGCGAACCTTGAAATACATGTTATTCCTATCTCCCGCATCATAAGAAGAGAGTAGAATACCATAGTTAGACAGACAACCAGTTGTTAGATCCGGGAATAATTGTCGCTACATAGTCCCCAGAAACTAAGATAGGAGGTTGCCAATGAGAAAAAGATACTCTTTTGTGATCCTGTGTACGTTGGGTATCACGCTTTTGTCTTTCATGATCTTTCTCCCGGTTCAGGTACGTTCATCCTCCCGAGAATTAAATGTCTGTTTGGATGGGTGTGAGTTTGGGAATATTCAGGGTGCCATTGATGAAGCCGCTCCCGGTGATTTGGTCAGGGTTCAAGGTGGTACTTACGTCGAGAATTTGCAAATGAACAAGGGGATCACCCTGTCGGGCGTAAAAGATGAGCGAGTAATTGTCCAGGCAAAAGTGAGAGGCTACCCCGTGTTGATTATCAATACTCCACCCGATAATGAAGTAATTGTTAGAGATTTGAATCTCGTAGTGGATAAAGAAACTGAATGTTCAAAAAAGAAGGACGACATCTGTCTAACAAGCGGTGTATTGATCATGGGCGAGTCTAGTGCGAAAATCTCTTACTTGAATATCTCTGACATGGATTTTGTCGGCTTGTACTTGATTGAATCCTCGCAGGCTACCATCGAGAATACCTCGGTGTCGTATAATAGCAGTACCTCGACTTTGTGTGTTGGACTTCAGGCTACTGGTTCCTCCAGAATGAGACTTAATAATACAATATTCTCCGGTGGTTCTCTAGGTATTCTACTAGTAGATTCCTCCAGTGCTACTATCACCAATACGACAATGACCAGGCATATCAGAAGTCTCTATCTTGCAGACGAGTCCCAAGTTTCGCTTGAGGACTCCGTGATATCTGGAAGTGGAGACGGGATATCATTTCTAGGCTCTTCTCGAGGTTCAATTTCCTCTTCTTCCGTATCTCAATGTTGGGGAACTGGAATAAAATTGGAAGATTCCGCGCAGATAATTCTCTCTGAGTCATCTGCAGAAGAGAACCAAGCTGCCGGTCTTACATTGGCTGCTGACTCTCACGCGAATGTCGACAAATGTACCTTCACCAAGAACGGTAATGGTCTCACTCTATCAGGTGAATCCAGTCTTGCGATTTCCAATAGCAATGTCGTCGAAAATTCCAGGTGGGGCATTTGGTCAGAAGATGACTTTGAAGGAGCAATTGAAGTGTTAGAGAACAATCAAATAGCTGGGAACGAAAAAGGGGATATAAGGGACTCATCATAGATTTCGCCTTCCGGGCTAGGAAAGTTTTTAACCGCAACGAGGTTAATCGAAGATAAGATACACCTTGTTTTCCACGAGTTTCAGGGCAGTAATTGTGGCCCTGCTGTTGGTATTTCAAATCTGCCTGTGCCAATCGGAGACCTATCATATCCAGGTTACCAACCTGGGCACCGTCTTGATCTAATTGGTCAGGTTGATAGCCATGACATGATTTTTGCCAGTTGTCCTTAAGTCGAAACTTTTCTCTACCATTCCAGGCCTAACTGGCGAGGAAATCGTAACTTTTTTAGCGAGCCGATTTTTGTTCGATAGACGCCAGCTGAGTAAGTTGTTATTCCCGATGGAAGCTCGATTACTATTCCCGCGGTGGCGACATCATCGATTGC
>CAZTJJ010000105.1:0-6091 GCA_964614065.1 uncultured Thermotogae bacterium | reverse complement strand
AAAACTCAGGCAACCATCGGTGTTCAAGGAGAGGTCAAAGTTATTGGCCGCGGTGTCACCATTATTCTCGATAGTTACGCTTACAGCCCCACTAACGTCGTCACTGGAGCAGCCAACATTGCCAAAGTCGATATCTGTTACCGTTAGATCAGGATAATCTACCGTCTTGGCAGAACTGAAGAGGTCGTTATCCGTACCGTCACACTCGCAGATGGACCCGTCATAGTCGGCTTCTAAGTCAAGTGAGACCTGGCCTCCAGTGGAGCTGGTACAAAGGTTCGAAGAAACCAGGTGATTGATGGTAAATTCCTGCGTGCCTCCACCTGATGAGATATTCGCTCCCGTTAGAGTCTCCGTCCATTGATCTATCTGGGAACCGGTACCAGCAGTGTCATCATAGAGGGTAAACCTCATGGGTACGTCACTGGTTAGTGAGTCACCACATCCGTTGTTTATCAGAGTGACGTTACCCGAAACGAGCGACTGGTTGTCCGAGTCACATGTCACGGAAAGGTTCTCGCTATCTATCTCTACGTCGGGAATGGTCGGAGTGTAGCTCTTTGCTGCAGAATTATCGGTCTCAGAGCATTCGCAAACATCGTCGTTGGTGTCAAGCGTAACGTCGAAGCTGTAGTCGCAATTGTTACAGGTAACATCCCAATCGAACGTTACCGTCTCGCTGGCGTTTGCGGCGATATCTTCGGTAATCGTTCTGGTCGAACTCCAGCCGTTTCCATCCGAAATACTTACGGTAAAGTCGTTGCTTATGGCCCCATCTCCGGTGTTACGAACCCTTAACTCGACCTGGCCCGTGTAGCTTCCGTCTGAGTTGCAGGTTATGCTTGGGGTTATGTCCGCTGAACTTACCGTTAAGTTGGGGATAAGGACTTTCGCGGAATCAGTTGAATAAACACCGCTCTCACAGTCATAATCGTCCGTGGTGTTTGGGTCCTGATCGATAAAAGCTGTATCTCCACAGCCCCAGGTAGTCTCGACTATATCGGTGAGCAGGTCGGAATCGCACGATCCGGGTTGACTAGTGGTTGCGGATAAACTTCTCGTTTCAGATTCACCAGGGGCCAAATCGACAAGCTCCCAGCCCCATTTCTGAGAATCTCCATCTATTTGCAAGCCACCACTGTCATCAATATGGGTCAAACTATCTCCGAGGGTATCGACAATCCTTACCCAGTTGGCTGATGCATCGCCGTTATTGGTTACAGTAATGTCCCAGGTCACGGAACCCCCACAATCCATCGAACTAGTTTCCGGAGATTTAGTAACGGAGATGTCCGGGGTAAGGGGGGTAATTGACTGAGAAAAATTAGATTGATACTGGGCACCGCCACAACAGTCATAGTAGTAGGTGGTCACATCGGCGTTACCGCCGAGAAAACAATTGGATTCAAGCTGAAAGCGGAGATCGACGGAGCTTCCGGGGTCCACGGTTTGACACATATCTACGGTATCAGAGCCCTCGGAATTCTCGTCGTACCAGGTTAAGGTCGAGCCGTTTTGAGCTGGATCGTCCCTGGTCGAGAAACCACTCCCACAGTTGATCTCGGTACTGCCTGCCACGTAGGATAATCCAGCGGGCAAAGTAATCTCCGGGTCGATATTTGCTGCACTCGTGGTATCGCTTGGATTAGTGACGGTCAAAGTGAACGTTCCGGAATCGGCGCATGATTCTATCTCGCTCGGGTTTAAAGCCGAATCAAGGGTTATATCCGGGTCTCTCGTACCCGAATAAGAAGAAGTAGCGATAGTAGAGTTCAAACAATCCGCGTCGCTGGTGGAAGAATCGCCGTCCACTTCCCCACATCCCCACTGAACATTTACGACATTATCCAGGATTGTACAGCTATCCGAGTTCGAAGGTGCCGAATCAGCGGTAAGGGTAAGTGTGGCCGTCTCGCCCGCAGGCAAATCTTGAACCTCCCAGTAAACATTTTGTCCGTCATTATACCCCCCGTCGGCCGGCCCATATTCAGAATCACCGCTCGAAGAAACATAGCTAAAACCACTGCCCAAAACATCTTCTACCCGGACTACCGGGGCAGTAACGGACCCATTATTAGTAACGTTTATCTCCCACTTAACGGGTGCTCCACAGTCGATCGGCTGGCCGGCACTGGGGTCGATCTGGGTCTGTGTAACGGAGAGAACAGGGACTCGTACGTCCAAACTAAAAGACCCTGCAGGAGAAGTTACGGCCTCTCTGCAGGTATTCTCAAATGAAGTTTCAACCAGAATTTCGCCTCCGGTGAAGCTACAGGAAGCGCGAATATCAAATCTTATCTCCAGTGTTTCCCCCGGTGCTAACTGGGAAAGGCCTGAAATCTCGTTTTCAGCCCAGGTCAAATCTTTCCCGGACACAGTCGGATTACCACCCGAATTCCAGGTGGAACCCGTTCCTTTTCTCCACTCGGTCGTGTTATCCACGTAAGATATCTCGTCGGGAAGGGTTTCCGTTGGCTCGAGATTGTATACTGTACTCTGACCGGAATTTTTTAACCTTACCGTGGCCTTTTGCTGGCCGCAGGCGTCTATAGGGGAATTGGTGGAGGAAGTATTGACCAGATTGGGAGGTGGAACCTTTACCGTCGAGCTATCATCCACCGAGATTTGACAATCTCCCCCCTGACAGCCCCAATTAGAACTAACCTGATCCAAAAGCCCGGTACAGCCCACGAGATTAGCGGTCAACGTAATCTCTCTGGTTTCTCCGGGAGCCATTTGATCGATCTCCCAGGAAACCCCGTCTATGGCGTTACCGTTGTGGTCCTGGCCCTCGGTCGTCGAAACCCCAGTGCCCGAAACGGTAGAACTGGCGTAACTCAAACCGCTTCCCAGGCTGTCGTCGACCCAAACGTTGTAAGCATTACCGTCGCCGCTGTTGGTTACGTATATAGTCCAGGTAACCTGGTCTTCGGTGGCGAATATAGTTTCGGGTGTTTTACTGATAAAGATACTGCCGCTCGTAATTAAATCGGGGGAACTGGTCGTCGAAACCGAGCAGGTATCCCCGTATTCGGAGTCGTCCGTACATTTATCGTCAAAGTAAGACGTGGCAGTTAGCTCCTTGCCTCCATCGCATTTCTTCTGGACCGTCATCTCGATAGTGGCGGAGTCCCCCGTGGTGAACCCGTCGTCGAACGTCCATTGATATCCGGACCCTAACGTATCGGGCGAAGTGCAGTTTGAGGGCGTCACACCGGTACAACTTATGGAAGACTGATCAACGACCCAGTAATTGGAATTCCCGAGCACTACTCGGACGTCACGAGGGCTGGCAGTACTCGAAGTCTTTGTCAGATTGAGGGAAATATCCTGCCGCCCACATTTATCGACCAAAGAGGAAAGTCCGGTGACCCCAACATCCATGGCCGGAGGCTCAGTCGTTACCTGGGTGGTTTCGCTGATCTCCTCCTGGCAGGCTCCAGTAGGCGCGTCACCACCGAGGTTTAAAGTGGACCAGGAGTTAAAACCATAAGCCCCACCGCAGGGAGGATCGGGATTTGATTGCTCCGTGAAAGCCATGTCGTAAGTATATTCCAGCGTAGAGCCACTAATAGATTCGTCGCTGTCAAGATCTGATATAACCAGGCTACCCGATGGAGTGTTGTCGGTAACTGAATTGGCCGTTACAGTACTTCCGTTTACAGTTACGGAAAGATTTCCCTCGTATTGCTGGTAATTTTCCACTCCTTCCGTAAAAACAAGCTCGTCAAAGCTGATCCCTTCTAATTCCTGATCATCCGGGAAAGTAAAAGTATTAGTATAGGTTATGGCCTCCCCACACTTTACTCCCGTTGCCGGTGTCGCAGTCTTTTCTGCGGATTCGACTACTTCTTCACACTCAATTGCCGTAGAAGCGGCCGCGGAAGCCGTTAGTTCACAGCTACAGCAATCGGTCACCTCGGCCTGAACTGAATTTGTGACGGAAGTTCCACAGAAATCACACTGATCCGTCCCCGGTGCCTGAAGGGTAATTGTCTTATTGATGGAAGTATTGACGGACGGATCGTAAGTCCACGTAATTGTAGTTCCCCCGTCGGGACCGGTACCAAGTTCACCACCGTCAGCGTCGGAGACGCCAAAACCGTCCGGTACGGTGTCCGTAACAGTTACTACTCCCGTGCTTCCATCGTCGCCGCAGGAGATCGGGCCGGAAAAGCTTGACGAAACGGTATAGTCGATGGTTTCTTCAAGTCGGACCTCTTCCGGGCCGGACTTAGAGACACTCAATGAAGGCGTGGAATCGGACAGTGAGTAATTTCCAAGCTTGGCAGGGGGACGAAATTCCTCGCCGCAACCGTTCTGGTAATAAGTCTGGTAGACTAGATTTTCAGAAGGGTTATCCCCGCACCAGGAGGCATACGCGACGTCAAAGGTAAGGTCAAAGGTTTCTCCCGAAGCCAGATCGGGGATACCTGTGAATTTGGAGCCATCATAGCTTGCTCCTCCCTGTACGTTGGACACAGTTAAAGGTCCCATATCAACAATTATTTCCGGGCTATATGCCGTACCCTCGCCGTTGTTTGTTATTGGCATGTTTACGGTAGTACCACCGGAACAGTAAGGAATAGCGATATCGGGCGGTGAATAGTCGAGCAGTGGTTCCTTCGAAAGGAGCTGGACGGAAGCGGTTGCCGTACCTCCACCGACGGACGTATCCTGACATGTACTCCCCCCACACCCCCAGCTGACGTCGGCGTTATTTTCCAGATTCTGACAGGACGTTACTTCAGCTGTAATATCCGCGGAAGCAGTCTCACCCGGGTTCAAGGAACCAAAGTCCCAGGTGGTTGTAGCCCCACTATTTGAACCCGAAGGAGTCGAAGAAATGTAACTCAATCCATCTCCGAGAACATCGCTCAGGGCCACGTTTTTAACGGCCCCCTGACCGGTACTCTCCACGGTAACAGTCCAGGTTACTTCGTCTCCAACGGCAGCGGAAATGACTGAAGGGGATTTGCTGACGGTTACTGCTCCCGGATTTACCTCGATAGAAGTTGAATCAGTATCCTGAAAGGTGGAGTCGGGGTCCGCACAGTCCGCATAATCGACAGTAACCTGATCCGTTCCGGAAACTGCATCGCAGCTAGTAGCCAAATCGAACTCCACTGTCAGAGAGCTTCCGGGGGGGAGTTCATAATCGGAATTTATGATATCGTCGACGTTCCAGGTCAGGTCCTGGCCGCTTTGATTTGGGTCCTGACCGTATGTGTTTCCGTCATGATCGGTAAGGGTAGATGTGCCACCTACGTAAGAGAAGTCCTGGTTGGGCATAGTATTCGTTATTACTATATCGCAGGCGTCTTTCGTCGAGCTGCTCGGATTCTCTATAGTTATCGTAAAGGTTGCCTGACCGCATTGATTCATCTCCTCGGGTCCCGTTACCCCTGTACCCTGTCCCTGAGTCGTGCTAAACAGAAAAAACCATGGTAAAGCAAATATCAAAAGAAAAACGACTATCCTGCTTTCTCTGGCCATACTACCCCCTTCATTCGCCTCCTTCGTTTCCGATTTCAACATTTAAAAACCCGCCACTTTTTCTAACCCAGGGAATCTCCAGCGAAGCAGAATCCCCCGTTTGCAGGGAAAAGTTTACGGTCCTGGTCTGTCCGGATTCTGCTTTAACCAGCAGGGTATGGTCGCCGGGTGGGATTTCTTTAAACTGGAATTGGCCGGAGGAGTCGGTCGATGTTTTCTTCTGCCCGTCCAGGGTAAGCTGCAGGTTGGCTATTCCTTTTTCCCCTTCGTCCCTTTTACCGTTCTCATTCGAATCATCAAATACTAAACCGTTTACCTGGCCCCACTTATTGGAAGCGGGAAATAAAACCGTCAAAATTTCTTTTCCCTCAAGCTTAACCTCTTGTTTTGCCTTGGAGACAACGAGATTTAACTCATTCAGTTTGCTTATACCTTTCTCAGGTATAGATATCGGATAGTTTCCCGGTTCGATTCCCCTAAAAAGAACCTGCCCTTTTTTATCGGTCCTGGAAACCTCAACATCCGATAAGGCAACGGGGATCCCGGACAGACCAGCCTCTCCCTCGTTCCGCTTGCCGTCTCCGTTTTCGTCCCT